>JAGLHV010000061.1 GCA_023143305.1 bacterium
CAGGGAAATAGCTAATGCATTACGTACCCATGAAGGTAAAAAAGGCAACGACTTTCGAATTAAACCGGATAAATATAATATGCCTATAGTCGCTAAATACGAAAATTGAAATCCAATATTAAAAAGGGACTGAGGATTAATTAAAAGAATAATCAAGGCAGAAAGATAAAGGCTGTGATGCAAATTTTTGTCCCGTCCCAAAAAATACGCACCTAATCCCAAAGTAGCCATAAGAAAAGCCCGAACTGCTGAAGGACGTGCCCCTGTTATCTGGACGTAAAAAAAAATCATTATAATGGTTAAAAGATAAGACCTTCTTTTAGGAATACCCAACAAGAAAAAAACTCCTAAAAAAATAAAAAGCACCAATCCTACATGAAGACCGGAAACCGCCAGAGTATGTACTATTCCACTGGCTATAAAATCCCGATAAACCTGCTGGGGAAGAATATTGCGTTCCCCCAACATTATTCCGGATAAAACCCGCCAACAGCTCTTTTCTGTATATTGTTCGATTCTTTTTTTCATTTCCTGCCGTAAAAAAAAGAAAGGTGTCCATGAAAAATTTCTTTTTCCTGAAAGAATCAATTTTATATTGCTGCAACCATTTACAGTTAGTAAAGAATAAATTTTTTTTCTGGATAAATACTTTTTATAATCAAACTCGCCGGGATTAAGTGCAGAAGCAGGAAAATTAAGAGACCCGGTTATTTTTACTTCATCTCCCCGCTTAAAATTAAACCGGGAAGAATAACAATTAACTAATATTTTACCCGAGACATTGCCTTTTTTATTTATTATCTTTTTTACTTTAAATATAAAAACAGTTTTATTTTTTTTCTTTTCAGGCTGACTGGCAATTACACCTTCTAAGCTTATTTTTCCGGAAACAAAATGAGAAATGTCTTTTTTAGGAACCTTGTTAAAAAACCCTAAATAATCAGCAGTGATTATCGATAAGAGATAAAAAGCAGTTAAAATTAAAATTATTCTTCGTGGATACAAAATAAATTTACCAATTTCTTTTTTAATTCTCACCTTGCCGATATTTACTTAAAATCCAAATATTTTCCGGCTCCAAGGCGTTTTTCAATTATTTTAAAATATACTCAGACCTGTTTTTTCTAAGCACTTATTCTAATTTAAAATTTTCCTTCCCTTCTTTCAACCTATTTATATTTTCTTCTATTTCTTCCTGTAGCATTATAATTTTTTTATTGTCTATTTTTTCTTCGGTTAAAAATTCATTTAATATTTTCATTTTTTCGTCTAAGCTATCCATTAAATTTTTTTCTTTTTTTGACTGTTCTCTTAAAACATCTACTAACCGGTTGATTTTACCTACAAATTCATTTAATTCATCAGTTTTTCTTATTTGAATATTACGGCTAAAATCTCCCTGCCGAATTAACCCAACAACTTTCTCTATACGACTGATTGGTCCGGCAATACGATGAGACAAAAGAAAACATAAAATAGCCTCAAATATTAATAAAACCCCTATTTTCCCTGCTACCAATTTTCCTGTTTTTACAATCAGTTCTTCAAAGAAAAATTCTCCTTTTAACAATTCTATCCACAAAGTAAAAAACACACTTAAACTTACAAACAAAGTAATTACCAACATTAAAAGAAAAAGAAATACTGCATACCGAAATTGAAAACTACTTTGATTTATATATTTTTTCCTCATTATTAGATACTATCCTTACTTATTGTTTATTTATTTTCTTCTTTATATCTTTACTTCTTTCTTTAAAGAAATTTTCAAGCTGATTATTTCAAAAATACCTGCCATCAATGCTCCTGCATAATATATCCACCACTGATTGGGAATATTCCAAAAAATAAAAGTAAACCCGCAAAAAAGCATAGAAAGCCCAAAACTGAAAACAGCAAAAGATTGAAACAACAATTTTTTAGGCATATTATCATATATTGTATCTTTAGGAAAAGTGACCGAACGCCGTAAACTAATAGTACCAGCTATAATCATCATCATTACCGGACTTAAAAAACGAATTACAAATAAAATAGGCATAAGCTTTCTATTCGGATTAGCTTCATGAAACCATATCCCATCATAAACTACATATTTACCTATTTTAAAAATTTCTTTAGATCCGCCAACAGCAAAAACATTAATAACAGCAAACAAAACTGCTAACAACAAACAGCCTGAAAATATTATGATAATAAATTTTTTAGTGATTTTTTCATGCCCTAACGAAAAACTGAGTAATCCTATAAATACCGCTGGAGAAAAAAGTCCTATCATAAGAAATTCACGAATATTATTGATTATAAGAGGCACAGGATGCGGACCTAACAGAATTTGTAAAGGGCGCGTCATTAAAAAAACTCCAAAAAAAATAAACCCCCAGAATGCTCCCTTATAAGTAACTCGTCCGGTAACCAATAATCGCATAGGAGCAATATATTTAATATACCCGGCCATAAAAAAATATACCATCCCGGCTAAAACAGGTACAATAATATTAGCAATAAATAATATTTTATTCATTTTTTTTCATTCACATTCTTTTTAGATGTTTTTATTTTATCAATATTCTGCCGGCATGTTTGAATTAACAATCTAGCTGTAATTCCTTCTGAAAATTCCATTATTTTTTCCGGGGAAGATTTTATTAGAACTTTTATTGCATTAATATACTCTTTTATAGCTTCTTCATCTTTACCTTGCAGCTGATAAATGCGTGCCATATTAAAATAAGCCAAACTAAAATCTCTATCAATATAAATAACTTTTCTAAATTCACTGATTGCCTCATGGGACTGCCCCATTTTATCATAAACAACTCCCAGAAGAAAATGAGCAGCAAGAAATAAAGGAACAATTTGTATTGCCCATTGACAAGACTCTATCGCTTCAACAAATTGATGAGAATTAGCATGAATTTTTCCTGCTAAAAAATGCGCTTCAGCCATTTGAGAATCTATTTTAAGAACTTCTGTAACTTTTCCTAAAGCTTGAGAAAACTCTCCCTCTTCAAATAATTCTACGGCTTTGCTGTATAAATCCCTGGGTAAAGTAGCTTCATTAAAAGATTTCGCCTCTGCCTTTTTTCCGAAACAACAGTTTCTTCTTTGTTGTTTACAATTTTTTCTATTTGCGGTAAATCCTGCCTTCTTTTTTTATATATGAAAATGTCTTTCCATTTAAATGGCACAAACTCAGAAGATATATGTTGCAAAGTTTCTGCATATCCAATAAAAAAATAACCACTATTTTTAAGGCTCCTATAAAAATTATGTATAACCCTTACAATTGATTCTAATTTAAAATAAATAGTAACATTACGGCAAAAAATAATATCCCATCCCTCCATTTTAGCTAAAGGGTATGGTTCTTTAATCAAGTTGAAATATTCAAATTTCACCATTTTTTTTACTTTATCTTTTAGTTGAAATTTATTTTTATCTATCTGTATAAAATATTTATTTTTTATTTTTTCACTGACTAATTTCAAAGCATACGCAGAATAAATTCCCTTTTTTGCTTTGCTTAATGCTTTTTTGCTTACATCTGTGGCTAAAATTTCAATATTCCAATCGTTATAAAATCCAAGCGCCTCCAAAATAGCTATAGCTACAGTATAAGGCTCTTCCCCTGTAGAACATCCTGCACTCCAGATTTTAATACCCTCCCCATATACCATCTTTTCCGCTATTGATGTAGAAAGAATGTATTCTTTTAAAAATTTAAAATGCCCGGGCCCCCTAAAGAAGTAAGTCTCATTTATGGTTATTAAACTCAGTAATTCTTTAAATTCTTCTTCTCCCAAGGCATCACATTTAAGAAAAGAATAATACTCGTAATAATTTCTAAATCCTTTAGCGCTTATTCTGAAAAGAAGGCTTATTCTTAAGGAATCCTCCCTGTTTCTATCCAAAAAAATACCACTGTTTTCCAGGATAAAATTTTGAAATAATTTAAATTCTTGTTCCGTTAAATCCGGATTAATCATAATTGTTTGTTTTTTGCTTAATCAACCTAAATTTATTTTTTTTACTATATTAAAATATCATTCCCATCTTATTTTTTCTACACCCTCTATATTTATTAATTCGTCAACTAAATTTTTATCAAATTTTACTTTTCTAAACTTAACATTTATTTCTATTTTTATCTTTTTAGTTATTTTTTCTTTTTCAATAATACAATTTTGTATTTTGCCATCGGACTCTTTTAAAACTTGCTTTATTTTTTCCAGTTGTTCTCCATCACCTACCCCGCTAATATAAATTGTCTTATACCAGTCTCTCTGAAAAAAATGTTCTAATCTCCACAATAAAAGTAAGGTAAAAAGCACTAATGCTTCTGTAATAAAAGCGGCAAAATAACAACCGGAACCTATTGCCATACCAATACCCGCCACTACCCATAAACTGGCAGCAGTAGTCAATCCTCTTACAGAAAACTTCGCCTGCATAATTGTTCCCGCGCCAATAAATCCTATTCCGGTAATAATCTGAGCGGCAATACGGGAAGGATCAACCGCAGCAACATTTCGATAAAGAAAAAACATGTGTTGGGAAACCAACATAAATAAATTCGCCCCCATACAGACTAATACATGAGTTCTTAATCCTGCTACCCGTCCATGGGTTTCTCTTTCCCACCCAATAAGTATACCAAATAAAAAAGATAAAATTATTCTTGTTAATATCTCATTACCAGAGAACATTTAATCCTCCCATATTAAACTCCCTTTTGCTTTACAAAAGTATCCTATCAAAATTAGTAAAAAAAGTCAAAATATTTTATTTTCCCTAAAAAAATTAAATCATACAGGTTTCTTCCCAAACAAAACTATCAGGTAAGAGATAAAAAACAATAGTTTCCCTGCTTTTTCTGTTTCCTAAACACTTTGTAATTTTAGTAATTTTTATATCTAAAATTTATCAACGAAGAAATAAATTTCCGGGGAAACTCCTGATAACCTAAATCCGATAAAGAGAAAAGGAACTAGACGATAAAAAGCAAAAAAGATTTCACCAAACAGGTGCAAAAGGATATAAAAAAACTTGCTTTTTGGTATAATAATACTTGATACGGAAATTTTAAAAAGTAGTTACAAAATCTTCCCATTAGAACTATCCAATTGAATTGATTAATAATTTTTTCAGTCATAATAGGTTGATCCGGCCGAAACCTAAGACCAATATCGAAATTTGGGTGTTTTTTTATTCTTGTTTTCTCCTAAAACTTTTACTATAATTAAGTATTGATTGAACTGGTGACTTTTTAAATACTTCTTTGATATTAATGGTGTTAAAAAAAATGTGCCCTTTGTAGAATAATATTCATAAATAATTCAATTAAAACAAGGTCTGCTTGCTTTTAAAAATTTAATTCGAAAATAAAATTATGGCCAATTTTAAAAATATAAAATTACTCCGTCAACTCAGCGCTTTAGATGTATTCTGTATTTCTACCGGGGCAATGATTAGTTCCGGTTTATTTATACTTCCCGGAATAATTTACGCTAAAATCGGCCCGGCAGTAATCTTAGCTTATATTTTCGCCGGGCTGTTTATTCTTCCGGCGTTATTTGCTAAAATAGAATTAGCTACTGCAATGCCTAAAGCCGGCGGCGATTATTTTTTTATCGAACGCAGTATGGGTTCAGCAGCCGGCACAATCGGAGGATTTGCCAGTTGGTTTTCGCTTACCCTTAAAAGCGCTTTTTCGTTAGTAGGCATAGGCGTACTTATGACCCTGATTAATCCCGGAATTACTGAAGGGCAAATTAAATTCATTGCTATACTTTTTTGTCTGCTTTTTATGATTTTTAATTTAACCAGCGTTAAACTTACCGGTAGAATTCAAATTTTTCTTGTTTTCCTGCTTATCGGGGCCCTATCTCTTTATATTCATCGAGGTGTAATGTTAATTAATGTCCACAGTTATACCCCATTTATGCCTTTTGGTAAACGTTCATTGTTTCTGGCAATCGGCATGGTTTTTATCTCTTTTGGTGGATTAACCAAGGCAGCCAGTATTGCCGAAGAAGTCAAAAATCCATCTAAAAACATCCCTTACGGAATGATTTTATCTTTTTTAGTAGTATTGTTTCTTTATGGGTTAACTATTTTCGTAACAGTAGGGTTGCTTAACCAGGATGAATTAACCCATTCCCTTACTCCTATTTCTACCGGCGGTTACAAAATATTTGGTACTTTTGGCAGTATAATTATGTCTTTTGCCGGAATTCTGGCTTTCGTCTCTACAGCCAATGCCGGGATATTATCCGCTTCCCGCTTTCCCCTGGCAATGAGCCGTGACCAGCTTTTACCGGAATTCTTTGCTAAAATAAATAAGCGCTTTAATACCCCTCATTTTTCCATAATATTTACCGGAATTTTTATGATGGCTTTTATCCTTTTTTTGAATCTGGAAAATTTGGTAAAAGTGGCTTCTACTTTAAAAATCATCTTGTTTATATTTGTCATCCTGGCTTCCATTATTATGCATGAAAGTAGGATATTAAATTATAAACCGGCTTTTTCCTCTCCACTTTACCCGTGGTTACCAATAGCGGGTATTATCTCTTACGGTTTTTTCTTATATGAAATGGGCACTATAGCCCTTTTATCGACAAGTGTATTCATTCTATTCAGTATGCTCTGGTATAAAATTTATCTTAAAGGAACGGCTATGCGAAAATCTGCCTTAGTACATATTGTAGAGCGGGTCACGGCCAAAGAAATAGCCGGGAACTCATTGGCATCTGAGTTGCGCGAAATATTAAAGGAACGGGATGAAATAGTTGAAGACAGATTTGACGAACTGGTAAAAAAGTGTGAAATAATTGATATCGGCAAACAAATTACCCTTATAGAATTTTTCACTCTGGTAGCTAATAAATTGGCTAAACGATTAAATATTAATGCCCAACAATTACTTGATTCCCTTATTACCAGGGAAGAAGAGTCCACTACCGAAGTGAGGCCGGGATTAGCCATTCCCCATATTAGTATCGATGGTACTCATAAATTTAAATTACTTATAGTCCGGTGTGAAGCCGGTATTAATTTTTCCAATGACTTACCTCCCGTTTATGTTGCTTTTATTTTAGTCGGCTCACCGGATGAAAGAAATTTTCACTTACGGGCATTATCTGCCATCGCCCAAATTACCCAGGATACGGACTTTGATAAAAACTGGCTGAGAGCTAAAAACATTGAAGAGTT
>JAGLHV010000062.1 GCA_023143305.1 bacterium
ATTTTTTTAACGCTTATTTTCGCTAAAATTTGCTATATCGTTCAAAACATATTTTACCTTCATTTTTAGATAATGTAAAAAAAGTGTTAATTATTTTAAGGCAAGACATTGATATTTACCTGTTTATCAAAGGATTAGTAACAGAATTTCGGCTATTTTAAGTTAGCCGATGTGAGTTTTAAAAGGGGGGATAAAGGTGTCAACATATAAACAAATTCAAGAGTGGGTAAGGGAGAACTTTAGATTTACTGTACAGACTTGTTGGATAGCTGACGTAAAAGAAAAGAATGGGCTTGAACCAAGAAGAGCAGCAAATAGAGTTGATGGAAGAAAAAATCCATGTCCGCAGGATAAAGAAGAACCAATTAAAAAAGCATTTGAACATTTTGGAATGATAAGAACATAGTCAGTTTGTCTAATTTAGCTATGCGCCTTCGGCACTTTACCCAGTCCTGCTTTGCAGGATTTAAGATACACTTAGAACATTATCGGAAATTTTGCTGGTAGTAACGAAAATCTAATGGAAGGAAAATCAAAAAAATTTTGCAAATAAAGTGAAAATTTCTTGTAAAATACCTTAAGAAAAATAAGTAAAACTTTTGACAATACGTAATTTAGGGAGACAAATTATATGAAAAAAGTAAGAGCTGTTGTTTTGAGAACAGCAGGGACGAATTGTGACGAAGAAACCGTTTATGCCTTGAAAGTTGCCGGGGCCCAAACGAAATCAATGCATATCAATCAAATATTAAAGAAGGATAATCCGTTTCTTAATTACCAGATTTTGGTTATTCCCGGGGGTTTTTCTTATGGTGATGATATTAGTGCCGGAAAGATTTTAGCTAATGAGTTAAAATATAAACTGTATTCTTCTTTAAAAGAATTTGTAGGTAAGGGAAATTTAGTTTTAGGTATTTGTAATGGTTTTCAGGTATTGGTAAAGAGCGGTCTTCTTCCCGGGATAGAGGTTATGGAAAAGGAGCAGTTAGTTACTTTAAGCGGTAATGATTCAGGGCGGTTTGAAGACAGGTGGGTATATTTAAAAACAGGAAAACTTACGTTTCAAAATTTATGGACAAAGGGCATGAAAGAAATCATTTATTTACCTATCGCTCATGCGGAAGGAAAATTTATTTGTAAAAATAAACTTTTATTGGATAAACTTAAAAAAAATGAACAGGTAATTTTTCAATATGTGGATAAAGAAGGAAATTTATCCGGGTATCCGGATAATCCTAACGGTTCGGTTTTCAATATTGCCGCGATTTGTAATAAGAAAGGAAATGTAATGGGGATGATGCCTCATCCGGAGCGGTACATAAATAAATATCACCACCCTCAATGGACAAGGAAAAAATTACCGGAAGAAGGAGATGGTATATTTTTATTTAAAAATGCAGTGGACTTTGCCGGAGCGAATTTAGTATAATATCAAAAATGTAGATTATTGATAAAAGAGATGGATATAAAACATAGAAATTAAAAGAAATAATTTACCGGAAATTAAGGTTTGATTGATAATTTTGGTAAGGGAGGAAAAAGAGTGAAAGTTTTAGTTATTGGGTCGGGAGGAAGAGAGCATGCTTTTGTTTGGAAACTGAATAATAGTAAAAAAGTTTCCAATATTTTATGTGTTCCCGGTAATGCCGGAATGTCAGAGATGGGTGTTTGTGTTGATATAGGTATTCTTGATTTTCCCGGTTTAGTGAAATTAGTTAAAGAAAATAATGTTGATTTGACTATTGTAGGTCCGGAAGTTCCGTTAGTTAGTGGAATTGTGGATTATTTTCAAAACGAAGGTTTAGCTATTTTTGGCCCTAATAAAAAAGCAGCCCAATTAGAAGGAAGTAAAATATTTGCTAAAGAGTTTATGTCTAAATATAATATTCCTACTGCCCGTTTTGATGTTTTTGATGATCCCCAGGAAGCAAAAAAGTGTGTGGAAAAAGTAGGAGTACCCCTGGTGGTAAAAGCAGATGGATTAGCCGGAGGCAAGGGTGTGATAATATGTAAAACAAAGCCTGAAGCAATAGCCGCCATTGATATGATAATGGTCGAAAGAAAATTTGGTAGTGCAGGGGATAAAATTATCATAGAAGAAATGGTAGTAGGGGAAGAAGCGTCTTTAATGGCTTTTTGTGACGGTGAAACTGTTTTACCTATGATTTCTTCCCAGGACCATAAAAGAGTATTTGATGGTGATGAGGGAACAAATACGGGAGGTATGGGAGCTTACGCTCCTGCTCCTGTGATAACCGAAGAGATATATGAGCAAACAAAAAAAGAGGTTTTTGAAAATTTTATAATAGGTTTAAAAAAAGAGGGAATAGAATATAAGGGAGTAGTTTATGCAGGGGTAGTCATTACCAAAAAGGGGCCGAAAGTTTTAGAATTCAATGTTCGGTTTGGAGATCCGGAAACACAGGTTGTTTTACCGTTACTAAAAAGCGATATGTTAGATATAATTTCTGCGGTAATCGATAAAAAACTGGATAAATTAGTAATAGAATGGGAGAAAAAGTCCTGTGTTTGTGTAGTATTGACTTCCCAGGGATATCCGGGCAGTTATGAGAAAGAAAAAGAAATTTCCGGTCTGGAAAATACAAAAAAAATAAAAGATGTTGTGGCTTTTCATTCAGGAACAGCTTTTAGCAGTGAAAAAAAATTACAAACTGCAGGGGGACGGGTTTTAGGGGTAACTGCTTTAGGGGATAGTTTAGATAAAGCCATTAATTTAACTTATCAGACAATTGATAAAATAAAATTTGAGGGCATGCATTATCGTAAAGACATTGGAGCCAGGGGAATTAAAAAGAATTAGTTTATTTGAATTAGTTACTTAAAAAGTCAACAAGTATATATTTTTCACTTAAGAGTTTAAAGAAATATAGTTAATAAATTTAAAATTTATAATTACAGATTTAAGAGGTGTTATTTTGGTTTTTCGCGAAAAGAAGATAATAATGAATAAATCGGAAATAGACCGAACTATAAAACGAATGGCGCATGAAATTATAGAAAAGAATTATGGTGTTGAAGACCTGGTTATTATTGGAATCCAGAATAGGGGTGTTCCTCTGGCTAATCGTCTGGCTTTTAAAATAAAAGAAATAGAATCCGTAGATATTCCTGTGGGTGTTTTAGATATTACTTTGTATCGGGATGATTTAAATTCTGCTGCTGACCAACCCATAGTGCGTGAAACAAAAATACCTTTTAATATAGACCGGAAAAAGATTGTTTTAGTGGATGATGTGTTATTTACCGGCAGGACTATAAGGGCCGCTTTGGATGAATTAATTGATTTCGGAAGGCCAAAGCTTATTCGCTTAGCAGTTCTGATTGATCGTGGTAACCGTGAGTTTCCTATCCAACCGGATTTTGTAGGAAAAATATTTCCTGCTTCAATTAAAGAATTAATTTGTGTCGAATTGAAGGAAGTAGATGATAACGAGAGGGTAATTTTAAAAGAAATTCTGGAGAATGCCCATGAAATTAAAAAATAAGGATTTACTGGGATTAGAAAATTTAGACAAGAAAGAAATCCAATTAATCCTGGATACGGCCGGGCCTTTTAAAGAATTATTTACCCGTTCGGTAAAAAAAGTTCCCGCTTTAAGAGGACAAACGGTTGTACTCCTTTTTTATGAACCATCTACAAGAACTCGTAATTCATTTGAACTAGCGGCCAAAAGGCTGAGTGCAGACAGTTTAAATGTTCCTATTTCTACCAGTAGTGTGGTTAAAGGGGAAAGTTTGATTGATACGGTAAAAACTATTGAAGCGATGAAAGCAGATTTTGTTATCATTCGGCACAGTATGGCCGGTGCTGCAGAAATAGTATCCCGGACAATAAAATCATCAGTAATAAATGCCGGAGATGGTGCGCATGAACATCCTACTCAGGGGTTATTAGATTTATTTACTATAAGAGAAAAAAAAGGGAAAATAAAAGGCTTAAAAGTAACAATAATCGGAGATATTTTACATAGCCGGGTAGCACGCTCTAATATCTGGGGCTTAAAGAAAATGGGGGCAGAAGTGCGTGTTTGTGCTCCCGCAACTCTTATTCCTCCGGAAATTGAAAGTATGGGAGTAGAAGTTTTTTATAATCTGGAGAAAGCTTTAAACGATGTGGATGTGATTTATACTTTAAGAATACAATTAGAAAGACAAAAGGAACACCTCTTACCTTCTTTACGGGAATATGCGGAATTTTATGCAATAACTAATGAAAGATTAAAATATGCTAAAGATGATTGTTTAGTGATGCATCCCGGACCAATGAATAGGGGTGTGGAAATATTTGGTGAAGTAGCCGATGGACCCCAGTCTGTTATTTTAGAACAGGTAACCAATGGTATAGCGATTAGGATGGCAGTTTTATATTTATTAGCAGGGCGGAAACAAATTAATAGCAAGGATTAATATGGAAAAAATTTTAATAAAAAACGGAAGAGTTGTTAACCCGGATAATAAAATAGATGAAGTTTTAGATATTTTAATTGAAGGAAGCAAAATTAAATATCTTAAAAAACCTTTATCAATTACTGCTGATAAAATTATAAATGCTCAAGGAAAAATAGTTGTTCCCGGCTTAATTGATATGCATGTTCATCTTCGCGAACCGGGGAGAGAGGATGAAGAAACTATTGCCTCAGGAACAAAAGCTGCCGCAATGGGAGGAATTACTTCTGTTTGTTGTATGGCTAATACCAATCCTTGCATTGATAATGTTTCCGGGGTTAAGTTTGTTTTGTTGAAGGCCGAAAAAGAAGGATTAATAAATGTTTT
Source organism: bacterium (assembly GCA_023143305.1). Classification (GTDB taxonomy): domain Bacteria; phylum CBDUZB01; class JAGLHV01; order JAGLHV01; family JAGLHV01; genus JAGLHV01. The sequence continues at coordinate 4,795 of JAGLHV010000062.1, forward strand.
TCCTATTGGCAGTATTACCAAGAATCTTTTAGGTAAAGAATTGTCGTCAATGGGAGAGATGAGTAAAGCTGGAATTGTAGCAGTTTCCGATGATGGAAATTTAATAATGAATGCTAAAATTATGCGCAGAGCGTTAGAATATGCTAAAACTTTTAATTTACCAACCATTGTGCATTGTGAGGATTTGAATCTTTCCCATAATGGAGTAATGAATGAGGGGAAGGTATCGGCTATTCTTGGTCTGGCAGGAATACCGCGGGAAGCAGAAAATATTATGGTTGCCCGGGACATAGCTTTGGCAAACTTAACCGGGGCAAAGTTACATATTGCCCATGTAAGCACAAAAGAATCAGTAACTCTGATTAAAGAAGCTAAAAGGAAAGGAATAAAAGTTACTTGTGAAACTTGTCCTCATTATTTTACTTTAACTGAAAAAAATGTAGGAAAATATAATACTAATATGAAAATGAAACCTCCTTTACGCACTCAAACCGATATTAATGCAATAAAAGAAGGTTTAGCGGAGGGAACTATTGATTGTATCGTCTCTGACCATGCTCCGCATTTAGATATAGAAAAAAACACGGAGTTTAATTTAGCCGCTTTTGGGATTATTGGGTTGGAGACTCTGTTACCTTTAATAATGGTTGAATTAGTGGAGAAAAAAGTACTGTCGTTATCCGAAGCAATCAAAAAAGTAACGTTGAATCCGGCAACCATTTTAGGACTAAAAGAAGGAAGATTAAAAAAAGGAGAATATGCTAATTTAACTATTATTGATCCTCAAATGGAATTAAAGATTGGCAATGATTTTTTTCATTCTAAATGTAAAAATTCCCCTTTTATCGGGAGAAAGCTTAAAGGATTTGCTGTTACTACAATAGTAGAAGGTAGAATAGTAATGGAGAATAGAACTTTTGTATCAAATTAAAGCGAAAATTATTGCTAATAAAAAGATTACATCTCAATATTACAATTTAGTAGTCGATGCTCCGCAGATTGCTAAATTTGCTAAACCCGGCCAGTTTATTAATGTACAAATTAGTGAAGGATATGAACCTTTTTTAAGAAAACCATTCAGCATATACAGAATTGGACCTCCAAAGGTAAAACAAAAATCTAAAATTGAATTGCTTTATAAAATAGTAGGAAAAGGAACTAATATTTTAAGTCAAAAAAAGTCCGGAGAGTGTATAGATATCATTGGGCCTTTAGGTAATGGGTTTATATTGCCTCCGGAAAGAAAAAAAAATCAAAAGCAAAAGTCCGGGATTATTTTAATCGGTGGAGGAATAGGGGTCGTTCCTCTTTTATTCCTGGCGGAATGCTTGATGAATTTCCGTTCTTTTGTTGTTTCTGTTTTAATCGGAATTAAAAATAAAAAAGAATCTTTACTTACTTGTAATTTTGATAAATTAAATTGCCAGGTAAAAATTGCTACAGAAGATGGGTCGATTGGCAGTAAGGGCTTGGTTACCGATCTCTTAAAAGAAGAGTTAAAAGTTGGCCGGTCTTCTTCTTTATTTATGACTTATAGTTGTGGTCCGTCTTTAATGCTTAAGGAAATAGCTAAAATCACTGAAAAAGATAAAATTCCCGCTCAGGTTTGTCTGGAAGAGTATATGGCTTGTGGTATAGGGAGTTGTTTAGGCTGTGCGGTAAAGATTAAAAGTGAAGATTTTCCGGGTTTTAAATATGTTAGAGTGTGTAAAGAGGGCCCGATATTTGATGCAAAGCAGGTAATATGGGATGAATAAAAGACCTTTTCTTTTTACTAATCTGGCTGGAATAAAAATGAAAAATCCGGTAATGGTAGCTTCCGGAACTTTTGGATACGGTGAAGAATATAAAGAATTAGTAGATTTAAACAAATTAGGGGCAATTGTTACTAAAACTATTACGCTTAAACCTAAATTGGGAAATCCTCCTCCCCGAATAGTGGAAACTGCTGCAGGAATGCTTAATGCGGTTGGGTTGCAAAATGTTGGTTTAGAGGTATTTTTAAAGGAAAAATTACCTAATTTAAAAAAAATAACTTCTACTCCCATTATTGTAAGTGTCGGAGGAGAAAGTGTTTTTGAATATATAAAAATAACGGAAGAATTAAATAAAATACGGCAAATTGCCGGAATAGAATTGAATATTTCCTGTCCTAATATTAGATTTCAGAAAAAAAACAATAAGTTAGAAACTAAAAAGATTTTTTCACAGGATGCAAAACTAACTTATAAATTGGTTGATAAAGTACGAAAAGTAACCAGGCTGCCTTTGATTGTAAAATTATCACCTAATGTTACGGATATTACCCGTATTGCCCGTGCTTGCGAAGAAGCAGGGGCAGATGTAGTTTCTTTAATTAATACCCC
>JAGLHV010000063.1 GCA_023143305.1 bacterium
ATTGGGGATTTTGATTTAATTATTTGCGGTAAACAGGCGATAGATGGGGATACTGCGCAAGTAGGACCGGGTATTGCCGAAGAATTAAATATTCCCTGTGTAACTTATGTTAAAAAAATTGAAAAGATAGAAGAAGATAAAATATGTGTGGAAAGATTAATGGAAGAAGGATATGCAGCAATTCAATTACCTTTACCGGCTTTAATTACTGTTGTTAAAGAGATTAATGATCCCAGGCTTCCTTCTTTAAGAGGAATGATGAAAGCTAAGAAAACACAAATTACTATTTTGAATGCAGCGGATATTGCTGCTGAAACTAATAGAATCGGGCAGGTGGGTTCTCCTACTTTAGTAAGTAAAATTTTTGCTCCTCCTTTTAAAGGAAAAGGAGAAATGATTTTAGGTACTGTGGAAGAGCAAGTAGAAAAAATAGTGGAGAAATTAAAAGAAACAAAGGTGATTTAATGAGCATAAAAATTTTAGAAGATAAATGTACGGGTTGTTCTTTATGTGTGAAAAGTTGCCCTTTTGGGATGATTAAGATTGTCTCGCGTGAAGAAGCAGGAAAACCTCATTCTAAATATAAAAAGATTGCTGTCATTGATGCTGGGTGTAATTTGTGCGGAGCTTGTGAAGAGGCATGTCCTTTTGGGGCAATAGTTATTAAAAAAGAAGTAAAAGAGCCGGTAGTCGATTTAAAGGAATATAAAAATATATGGGTTTTTGCCGAACAGAAAAAAGGGAAAGTACAGGGGGTAGCTTATGAATTATTGAATGAAGCTTGCCGTCTGTCCGGGCAGCTTAAAGAAAAAGTAGCTGCTGTGCTGTTGGGTGAAAACGTAGAAAAAGAAGCTAATCAATTAATTGCCCATGGGGCGGATATAGTTTATTTGGTTGAACATCCAATATTGAAAGAATTTCAGGACGATCCTTATACTGATATTTTAGCTGATTTAATCAGGAAAGAAAAACCCCAGATTATTCTTATGGGAGCTACAACCATAGGCCGTTCTTTTGCTTCCCGCATAGCTGCGCGTATACATACCGGTTTGACTGCGGATTGTACAGGATTGGAAATAGATACGCAGGAAAAAATTTTATTGCAGACCCGGCCGGCTTTCGGGGGAAATATTATGGCTACTATTAAAACCCCGTATCATCGTCCTCAAATGGCTACGGTAAGGCATAAAGTATTTAAAAAGAGGCCTCCGGAAGAAGGAAGAAAAGGGGAAATTATTCGTAAGGTATATGATGAAAATTCATTTACCTGTCGTACTAAATTGTTGGATATGGTAGAAGATTTAACCCAGAAGATTAATATAGCTGATGCGGATATTATTGTTTCCGGGGGACGGGGATTAGGTGACCCCAAAAATTTTAAACTTATTGAGGAATTAGCACAGGCCGTTGGAGGTGCAGTGGGTGCAAGCCGGGCAGCAGTAGATGAAGGATGGATACCTTACTCGCATCAAGTGGGTCAGACAGGCCGTACTGTTTGTCCTAAGATTTATATTGCCTGTGGTATTTCCGGTGCGATTCAGCATTTAGTAGGAATGCAATCTTCGGATATTATCGTGGCTATAAATCGTGATGTTAATGCTCCTATCTTTAAAGTTGCTACTTACGGTATTGAAGGAGATCTCTTTGAAGTAGTTCCTGCCTTAACCAAAAAATTTAAAGAAATTTCAGGATGAAATAGTTTTGGTATATTTTGAAGTAGTTTATAGAATGTATCAACTCTAATGATTTCTATATTGACTCCAAAAGATATTTCCCGATTTAACAGGAATATAATTCATATCATTTTTAATTACTTAATTAACCAATAGAAAAAAATTAAAGTCAGAATGTTTTTTGCTAATAACTTGTTTCAAATAAAAGTTGACTTTTTTCGGGAAAGAGGATAAAATAAATATTTGGAAATCCTCGAATATAAAAGAAAGATAGTATATGATAAAAATTAATATTGACCAGGAAAGATGTAAGGGTTGTAGATTATGCGTTATTGTTTGCCCAAAAGATATTATAATTATGAGTGAGCATCTTAATTCCGCCGGATATCATCCGGCAATAAAAATCGAAGAAAAAGAAAAGGATTGCATTGCCTGTGGAAAGTGTTATCAAATGTGTCCGGAAGTAGCTATTGAAATAAATAAGGAATAGAAAAAAAAGTGAAAAAAAGAATTTTAATCAGAGGTAATGATGCAATAGGAGAGGGAGCGATACAATCAGGATGCATGGCCTATTTTGGTTATCCCATTACCCCCCAAAATGAATTGACAGCTTATATGGCGAAGATAATGCCGAAAATAGGAGGGGTTTTTATTCAGGCAGAAAGCGAGATTGCTGCTATTAATATGGTTTTTGGTGCATCTTTAACCGGTGTGCGTACGATGACTTCTTCTTCTTCTCCGGGAATAAGCTTAAAACAAGAAGGAATTTCTTATATGGCTGCTTGCCAGTTGCCGGGAGTGATTGTTAATGTTCAGAGGGGTGGTCCCGGATTGGGTAATATTGCCGGTAGCCAGGGAGACTATTTTCAGGCTACCAGAGGCGGGGGGCATGGGGATTATAGAACCATTGTTTTAGCCCCTTATTCTGTGCAGGAAATGTTTGACCTGACTTGTTTGAGTTTTGAATTAGCGGATAAATATCGTAGTCCGGTGATGGTGTTATCTGATGGTGTTGTCGGCCAGATGCTTGAACCTATACATAAAGATGATAAAAACGTTGAGAGAAAAATTAAGGACAAAGATTGGATTTTGGATGGTTGTAAAGGGCGGGAACCAAGGATGGTTCGTTCTTTATTGTTGGGAGAGGAAGAGCTGGAGAAGTATAATTGGGAATTGAATAATAAATATAAAAGAATAAAAGAGCAGGAAATAAGGGCTGAGTTATACAATGTTGAAGATGCGGAAATAGTAATTATTGCTTATGGTATTGCAGCCCGAATGGGAAAACAGGCGGTTAAAGAAGCTCGCCGGCAGGGTTTGAAAATAGGGATGATTCGTCCTATTACTCTTTGGCCCTTTCCGGAACAGATTGTTGGAAATATTGCGCAAAAAGTAAATTCAATTTTGGTAATAGAGATGAGTTTAGGGCAGATGATAGAAGATGTCAAATTAGCTGTGGAAGGGAAAACAAAAGTACATTTTTATGGCCGGCCGGGAGGAAGTGTTTTAGAAGTAGAAGAAATTTTAGATAAATTAAGGGAGATTTCAAATTAAAAATGAAGAAACTTTTTTCCTATCCGGACAGTTTAAAGAAAGCCAGGTTTTCTTATTGTCCCGGGTGTGGACACGGAATAGTTCACCGCTTGTTGGCAGAGGTAATTGATGAATTTAAAATAAGGGAAAAGACAATAGGGATTGCTCCGGTAGGATGTGCTGTTTTTGCTTACCATTACTGGAATTTTGATGTTACCGAGGCAGCCCATGGAAGGCCGCCGGCCGTAGCTACCGGGATAAAAAGGGTTTTACCTGATAGAATTGTTTTTACTTATCAGGGAGACGGAGATTTAGCTTCTATTGGAGCGGCGGAAATACTTCATGCTGCTAATCGGGGAGAAAATATCACGGTAATTTTTATTAATAACGCTATTTATGGAATGACCGGGGGACAGATGGCCCCTACTACTCTGATAGGACAAAAAACATGGACTTCACCCGGAGGCCGTAAAGCAGAATTAAGTGGTTATCCCATGAAGATATCAGAAGCTCTGGGACAGTTGGACGGTGTTCACTATATTGAACGGGTAGCAGTAAATAACCCTGAAAATGTACTCAAAGCAAAAAAGGCAATAAAAAAAGCATTTAAAAATCAAATTGCCAACAAAGGATTTTCTTTAGTAGAAGTTTTATCTATGTGTCCTGTTGGGTGGGCGGTAACTTCAGTGGAAGCTCTCCGGTGGATAGAGGAAAAGCTAATACCCGTTTATCCTTTGGGCGTAATAAGAGATAAAAGTAAATCGACTTAAAATTCAAGCAGGGTGAAATATTTATGTTTGAGGAATTAATTATTGCCGGTTATGGAGGACAGGGGATAATGTTTTGCGGAACATTATTGGCTCATTTGGCAATGGAGGAAGGATTAAATGTGACTTTTTTTCCTTCTTACGGAGCAGAAATGCGGGGAGGAACGGCTAATTGTCGTGTAGTTATTTCCCGGGAAGAAATAGGTTCGCCAATGGTAAAAAATCCTTCTTCTTTGATTATTTTTAATAAACCTTCTTTAATTAAATTTTCCGGACAATTAAAAGAAAAGGGATTATTAATTATAAATTCTTCTCTTGTTGAAGAAGAAATTGTTAAAGAAGGGATAGAAGTGATAAGGGTTCCTGTTACTCAGATTGCGCAAAAATTGGGGAATGATAAAGTGGCTAATATGGTAGCCTTAGGAGTTTATATCAGGCAAAAAGGAATAGTTTCATTAGAGAGTGCTATTAAAGGTTTAGAAAGTATTTTGCTTCTTAAAGATAAGGAAGAAAAAAAGAATTTGATTGAAATCAACCGGGAAGCGTTGAAGTCCGGGTTTAATTATTAGATGGCTTCGTAGATAATAGGATAAAAAAGGTTGTTGTATTGTAGAACTTATTTTAATTGAAAAGGGTGGAAAAATGGTTATTCGGAAAGCAAAAGTTGGTGATGTAGAAGGCATGCATAAATTAATTAATTACTATGCTAATAAAAAAGAAATGTTGCCCCGGGCTCGTAATGAACTTTATGAAAATATACGGGATTTTTTTATAGTGGAAGAAAAAGGAAAGATTGTTGCTTGTTGTGCCCTTCATGTAGCATGGGGAGATTTAGCGGAAGTAAAAGCAATGGCTATTTCTCCGCGATGGCAAAGAAAAGGTTTAGGGAGCACTCTTTTAGATAAATGCTTCCAGGAAGCAGTGTTGTTGGGAATAAAGAAAGTTTTTGCTTTGACTTTTAAACCGCAATTTTTTCTAAAACATGGTTTTAAGCAGGTAAAAAGAGAAAGCCTTCCGCACAAAATATGGAGTGAGTGCATCAATTGTCCGATGTTTCCTGATTGTAACGAAGTGCCTATGGTGAAAAAAATTACTAAAAGAAAGGGGTGAAAAATGAAACAAAAGTTTTCAAATAAGTTTAATTTTTTGGTTAGGATAAATTTTATACTCCTTTATTTTGTTGTTGGTTTATCTTTTGCTTATGCTGAAAATATTCATCTGGAATTGGCAGATAAATATGCCTTAAAAAGTAAACAATTTCACTCCAAAGCAATAGAAGAATATCTCCTTGCCCAGAAAGTACCGGGGGCAAATCAAAAAGAAATTTATTTTAAATTGGGTAAATTATATTACCAATACGGAGATTATGATAGAAGTCTTGAGGTGTTGTCTCCTCTTTATCAAAAAAGTCCGGATGATTTTAAGATAGCTAAAATAGTTTCTTTTGCTTATTTTAAAATGGGGAATTATACCGACGCTTTAAGCATTTTTGAAAAGCATGAAGCAGTAAAAGATGCAGAATTTCTTTATCTTTACGGAAAGACCTGTGAAAAACAAAATCTTTATAATCAGGCAATTAAAGTATATGAGAAAATTAAAGATAAAAATTATGTTAAAAAAGTAAATAAGCGGCTTGGGGCAATTAATAATGTAATTAAGGTTCATAATGTTAGAGACTTAAAAGATAAGAGGCTGAAAAAAATAATAAAAAATGCTCCGGGACAGGAAAGATATCCTGATGCCGGGGCCGTCATTTTACATGATCAGGAAAAATTAAAAATTTTACCTAATGGAACAGCAATTAGGGAACGTTATTTTGTGGTCAAAATCTTAAATGACAGGGGAAAACATTACGGTGAAATAGAATTAGAATATGATTCTACTTATGAAAAAGTAGAGCTTGAGTATGCCCGTACCATAAAAAGTGATGGAACGATTATTCAGGCAGGAGAAAAAAATATCCGGGATGTTTCCAAATACCTGAATTTTCCCTTATATAGTAATGCCAGAGTAAAAATAATTTCTATGCCGGAAGTCGCAGAAAATACAATTATAGAATATAAAGCCAGGTGGTTTATTGGAAAACTAATTGATAAAAAGAATTTTTGTTCCCGTTATGGAATTCAAGGAAATGAACCATATTTAAATCAATATTTTACTCTTATAGTACCCCGTTCTTATCGGGGTAAGATTAGGGTTGATTCTGTTAATCCCGGATATGTTCTTCCCGGATTAAGACTTAGACCAAAGGTAAAAAGAGATAAAAGCCGGGAAATTTATACGTGGCATTTTCGTAGAATTCCGGAGATTATTTCCGAATCACATATGCCTCCCTGGAGTGAAATTGTGGCCAATTTTGCTTTTTCTTCTTTTGATTCCTGGCAGGAGATTTACGAGTGGTGGTGGGGGATAAGTAAAGATAAAATTGATTATGATAATGAAATGAAGAAAAAAGTGGCAGAATTGATAAGAGGAAGAAAAGGAAAAAGGGAAAAAGCAGCAGCTATCTATCATTTCTGTGCCAGTAAAATTCGCTATGTTGGTGTAGAATATGGGGAAGCGGGTTTTCAGCCTCATGCAGCTACTGAAATATTTAAAAATAAATATGGTGATTGTAAAGATCAAAGTATTCTTTTGGTTTCTATGCTTAAGTTAGCGGGGATAGAAGCTTATCCGGTGTTGATTGGGACCAGGGGTTCTTGGCTTTTAGATGAAAAGTTTCCTACTCTAAGCTTTAATCATTGTATTGCAGCAGTAAAAATTGATGGGGAGCTTATTTTTATGGATTCTACCGTAGAAACAGCAACTTTTGGAGATTTACCTGTATCGGATCAGCAAAGGAAAGTATTAATTTTTTATGATGATCATTATGAATTATCCCAGACCCCTCTTTTTAAACCGGAAAGAGATTTAATTAAATATGCACTTGAAATAAAAGTATTACCCGATGAGTCTATATTCGGAGAACGGACTGTTTGTACTAAAGGTAATTATTCAATGGGTTTAAGAAACCTGAAATATACTAAACCGATTTTGCGTAAAGAAATGCTGAAGAAAAGAGTAAATGAAATATGTCCGGGAGGAAAACTTATAACGTATAAAATTAGTGATTTGGAAAATTTAGAAACACCGGTAA
>JAGLHV010000064.1 GCA_023143305.1 bacterium
TTTTTGCTTCTCCCGGAGAAACATTGGGTATTGTTGTTAACGGGTTAAATTTTTATAATGGAGCTAATATTGTATTTAGTGGAACAGGAATAACCATAAATTCGGTTGATTTTATTAGTGCTACTCAATTGCGAGTAAATATAACCATTGATGCTCATGTTTTTTCCGGTAGCAGGGATGTCACCGTGACTAATATTGATGAAGCATATGGAATGTTAGCCGGAGGATTTGAAATCAGGGAAAACATAGGTTATCAGGAGGAAGAAGATTCTCGTTTTGTTAAACTAAGTCCTAAGATAATTACTCCTAATGGGGATAGAATAAATGATGCAGCAAATTTTATTTTTACCAATCCTAATAATGAAACAGCTGAGGGAATGATATTTGATTTATCGGGCAGTGTGGTGAGGGATAACTTATCAGCAAGTAGTACGACATCTTTAACCTGGGATGGACGGGATAATAGTGGGTGTGTTGTAAGCGGCAAGGTATATATATATCAAATTAAATTGGGGCATAAAATATTTAATGGGACGGTGGTAGTGGCAAAATAAAGCCAAAATATGTTTTTCACTAAACGCGTAATTTTGCCCTACGGGCACGCAAAAACAAGCTAAAAATGAGCAACTCGCTTTGCTCAGACAAGCTCATTTTTTTAACGCATATTTTTATTAAAATTCGCTAAGTTGTTCAAAACATATTGTGCCTTTATTTTTTTTGTTTTGCTGGAACAAAGCGACAGTCCGTCCGCTTCATCCTCCGTTTCAGGAGGATAGGGTGGGAAATTTTAATTGGGAGGAAATGAATTATGCAGAAAAAAAAATTAGGAAATACGGAACTTTATTTGTCTAATATTGGTTTGGGAACCTGGGCTTTAGGTGGAGGAGGGTATGCTTATGGTTGGGGTCCGCAGGATGACAAAGAGTCAATTGCTACTATTTGGCGTGCTTTGGATTTAGGAATAAACTGGATAGATACGGCTCCTGTATATGGCTTGGGGCATGCAGAAAAGGTTGTCGGTAAAGCACTGAAAGGGAAAAAAGAAGTAATAATTGCCAGTAAATGTGGTTTGGTCTGGAATGAAAAAAGAAAACTTTCCGGATGTTTAAAACGGGCAAGTATCAGACAGGAAATAGAAGCAAGCTTAAAGCGGCTTAAAAGAGAAGTAATCGATCTTTATCAAATTCACTGGCCTGATCCGGATGAAGATATAGAAGAAGCGTGGAGTTTTATGATGGATTTGATAAAAGAAGGGAAGATTCGGTATGCCGGTGTATCTAATTTTAATTTGAAACAGTTAAAGAGAGCACAAAGTATCCAGAGTATAAGTTCGTTACAACCTCTTTATAATATGTTGATGCGTGATATTGAAGAGGGAATCCTGGAGTATTGTGCGGATAATAATGTTGGGGTGATTGTATACAGTCCTTTACAGTCGGGTTTGTTTACCGGAAAGTTTACCGGGGATAAAATAATGAATTTGCCTAAAGATGATTGGCGAAGGAAAAAGAATTCTGAATTTCAGGAACCCCGATTAACCCCAAATCTGAAATTATTGGAGAATCTAAAGCCTTTAATTGAAAAAAGCGGTAGAACTATGGCTCAAACAGCTATTGCCTGGACCCTGCGGCGTCCGGAGGTAACGGCGGCTATTGTCGGGGCGCGGCATCCTGCTCAAATCAAAGAAACTGTTGTTGCCGGGGAAAAAATGCTTTCTCAAGAAGAAATAGATTATATAGAAATATTGCTTAAGGAAAGAAACAAGCAAAATTGAAAACATGATAAAATTTAACAGGCAATCAACGAATTATTGCCAGTTTACCCTGAATTTTTTTGCCTTTATCATTGGTAATTGTATATATGTATATACCTGTACTTACTTGATGGCCATTATGATTAGTTAGATACCACTGAACCATATTATTTTCGGATTTTAAAACATTTACCAGATTTCCTGAAACGGTAAATATTTTTATAGTACAACCTGGTGTTAGTTGATCAAAGGTGATTGGTAAATTAAAATAATTATCCGGTTTCCATGGTTGGGGATAGACCCGGACTTTATCAAGATTGAAAGGTATGGATATTGAATCATCCGGTGTGGGTGTAGGGTTTAATGGGGATAGGGTTTGATTGGAACAGATAGTACTATATTCCGATAAATTTATCATTTCATCATAAGCCCGGAGGCGGGCATAATATTTCGTACCGGAGGAAAGTCCACTGATTAAGATATTAGTTACATTACCAATATCTTTATTTTGATAGCCGATGACCGGGTTGGAAAATGATATATCTATAGATATATCCAATAAATATCCTATTACTTCGATATTGTCAGTAGCAGCATTCCAGGAAAGAGATAAAGATGATTCCGTGGGATTGCTGAAAATAATTTGGGTGGGAGCGGAAGGTAATTCATTATCACATTCAAAAACGTCCCCAATGGCTGACCAGATAATTCTGTCCGGTGTGCTGGTATAATCGCGTGAATATTGAACTTCCTGTGCCTGGGTTACTTGTCCCTCTCCATTCCTGGCTATTACCAGATATCCCTGTGGGGTAAACTCTGAGAAAGATGTACCATTATATCTTGTCCATCCTTTCAAAAGACCTCCGACATTATAGTTAAAGACATCCTGCGTCCAGTACTTATTACAGATGATGTTTTCCATAATATTTTCGTCATGATAGTTTATGGTTAAAAGTTGGTGTGGGGGATTTGTATTATAGGTACGTTCTTCATTAGGGAGGGTATAAGAGGTAATGAATCCCGGAGCAGAATAATATATTCCATTATGTACAAAAGCCCCGATGACTACCAGATTAGTATTACGTGTACTGTTGGGAATCATAGTTTTGTGATGATAATCTATTTCTATTAATACTTCGGTGCTTTTGTCATCCAGGGGCGTTATGCGTATGTGTTCCGGGTTACCGCGTAAGATTACCCAGTGATAGGTTAATAGTCTTTCATTGGTATCATAACTATTCTTAGCACTGATTCTCATTTTCTGGGTATAGTTAAAATTCTTCCAGAGTCGCGAAATTGATACCGGTGTTTCATAGAGTTGTTGATTATTAATATAATCAAAATAGTTTTTCCCTTTTATGCCGGTATAAGTATCCTCTGTTATTTGGAGTTGAACCATAGGCGGGATTTCCGTAGGTAATATTTCATTTGCCATTTGGACCATAGCCATAGCATTGTCATAATTATCAAAGGCATTTGGGTGGGCTTGACCGGACAAATATTCGGTATTACTGTTTACACGGGTTCGCCTCATAATCATCTGGATTGTGGGCATCAATAAACCTTTCTCAATTAGCTTGGATTTGGTTTCCGGTTGAAAGGCTGCCAGTGTCCAGAAAAATTTCTTAACTTCATCAATTTCACTACCGGAAGATCCCTGTGAATTGCTGACTGAGGGTAGCATGGCATGGTAGTCATCGGTCTCGTCATGATCACGATGTTCGGGATACCAGAAAGCATTATTATTTATGTATTGTTGATATAAAATATTAGCGCCATTGGAACTCCTAATCCAATATCGTGGGAGACTAATTGTTCCGGGTAAAGAGGTATAGGCCAGGGAGGCGTTTCCGACAATAACTTTATTTTGGTCCACTGTAGAAACGAATCCATAGGTGGGGGTCATAATCGTTACCTGGGGATGGTCGGTGGCTGCGCCGCTAAGCGAGCTATGTTGTCCATCGGCATTATGGTAATAATCTCCGGTATTTCCTGAGGCCAGACCTTGCGAGTATTTTTCTGTAAGAAAAATACAGATTGCCGAACCGGAATTACAAATTGGAGTAGCCTGGGCAGGAGTAGCTTTACTTATTATAAAAAAAACTAAGATTAATAGACATAGAACATAATTTCCGGTGTTTATTTGTCGCCTATTTGGATAATAATTCTTATTTGACATAATGTGCTCCTTAATATTATTATAGCACGGCACCTATTATTGTGCAATCTATGGTAGATATCGGTATACCCTTTTCAATGTCTAAACATTAAAATCTTGATTTTTATCAATCAGTTAGATATAATAAATTCAACGGGTAAAAATTGAGTAAAATTAAAAAAGGATGGATTAATAATGAAACAGGCTAAAAATAAGGCGAAAAAGGAGTACAAAGAAATTCTTAATCTGACCGGTAAATATTTGAAACAAAGAAAAGAAACAGGGGAAAAACAGGTTTGTTTGAATAAGGATATTAAGTTCTCTCAAAGGACAAAAGTTTCGCCTCTGCCGGAAAATATTTTAAAAAAATTAGAAAATAAATTAAAAAATTGCCAAAGATGTAATTTGGGTAAAAGCAGAACCAAATTGGTTTTTGGAGAGGGAAATGCCGGTGCCTGGCTGATGTTTGTCGGTGAAGGCCCCGGATATGATGAAGATATGCAGGGACGCCCTTTTATTGGCCGGGCAGGAAAACTCTTGAGTAAGATTATCGAAGCGATGGAAATGAAAAGGGAAGAGGTATATATTGGCAATATTGTCAAATGTCATCCGATGATTAACCCTGAGCAGCCTCAAAAGAGGGGTAATGACCGACCGCCCCGACCGGAAGAAGTTGCTCAATGTAAACCATTTTTATTGAAACAGATAGAAATTATAAAACCAAAGATCATTTGTACCTTAGGTACTCATGCTACCCAGGCTCTTTTAGAAACAAAAGTACCTATTGGGTCTTTAAGGGGTAAGTTTCATTATTTTGGAAATTGTAAATTGATGCCCACCTATCATCCCGCAGCATTATTGCGTAACCCTGCCTGGAAAAAATTCGTTTGGGAAGATATGAAAAAAATAATGCAGGAACATAGTAAAAACTAAAAAATATTAAGTACTAATTTCTTTCAGAGGCGATAAGCAATTCAGAGAGGAACTTAGAATTTTAAAAGTATTCTATAAAAACATGTTAAAGAAAGCGTTTAATGAATATGGAAGAAAAAAAAATAATTAACATTATTTTATCTGCTCCTCTGGAAAAAACCTTTTATTATGCTGTGCCACAGGATATATCAGAAAGGGTAGAAGTGGGAATGAGAGTGGTAGTTCCTTTTGGTAAACGCGAAGTGGAAGGTTATGTGTTAAATTTTGTTGAGCAGTCGGAAGTTAAGGGGTTTGATTTTAAGAAGGATAGATTAAAAAACATTTTAAGGATAGTAGATAAACAAGCAGTGCTATCGGACGAATTTTTTGCTTTAGGGCGGTGGATTGCTGATTATTATGCCTGTTCATGGGGAGAGGCATTAAGTGCAATTGTTCCTCCCCGATGTAGCGAAAAAAAGAGAAGAGTGCATAGAAAAGAAGAAAAAAATGTAGTTTCCAGGAAGTCTTTTTTTATACCTATGCCCCAGCAGGAAAACATTCTTAAACCGATTAGAAAATGCATTGATAAAGGTCATTATAAAACTTTTTTATTGCACGGAATAAGTGATAGCGGAAAAACGGAGGTTTATCTTCAGGCAATTGCACAAGTTTTGCAAAGGGGAAAACAGGCTTTATTTCTTGTGCCGGAAATAGCCCTTACCCCGCAGGTAATTCAACAGTTTTGTGAACGATTCGGAGAAGAAGTAGGAATTTGGCACAGTCATCTTTCCTTGAGGGAAAGATATGATACCTGGAAAGCAGTTTGTCGGGGAGATATTAAAGTGTTGATTGGGACCCGTTCGGCTGTGTTTGCCCCTTTTCCTGATTTAGGAATAATAATCATTGATGAAGAACACGAAACTTCTTTTAAACAAGAACAAAAACCGATGTATCATACCCGGGAGGTGGCTATTTTTCGTGCCCGATGGAAGAAAGCGGTATTGATTTTAGGTTCTGCTACACCGTCTTTAGAATCTTATTACCGGGCCAAACAAGGGGAATTTCATCTAATTTATTTAGAACACCGTATAGAAGAAAGAAAAAAGCCCTTAGTGAGAATAGTGGATATGGCTAAGGAATTGAGAAGAAATAACCGTAAAATTCTTTCAGGAGAATTACAGGCGGATATTTCTGAGCAAATAAAAGAATCCAGGCAAGTTATTTTATTTATGAACCGGCGTGGTTATTTTACCACTAATTTTTGTCGTAGTTGTGGTTATGTTTTGCGTTGTCCGCGGTGCAGTGTTGCTATGGTGTACCATTTAAAACAGGATGGGATGATTTGTCATTATTGCAATCATAAGGAAAAGGAACCGTCTTTATGTCCCGAATGCGAAAGTAAATATATGCGTAAATTCGGATATGGAACGGAAAAAATAGAAGAAGTGGTAAAAAAAATGTTTCCTTCTAAAAAAATCCTTC
Source organism: bacterium (assembly GCA_023143305.1). GTDB lineage: Bacteria > CBDUZB01 > JAGLHV01 > JAGLHV01 > JAGLHV01 > JAGLHV01. The sequence continues at coordinate 6,306 of JAGLHV010000064.1, forward strand.
GACTGGATTTAGATACCGCTTATAAAAAGAATACTTATCAAAAGATGTTTTCTTTATTTAAAAAAGGCAAAATAGATATTTTAATCGGCACACAAATGATTGTTAAAGGTTTTGATTTTCCGCAGGTTACTCTGGTAGGGGTCGTACTTGCTGATACAACCCTTTATCTTCCCAGTTTTCGTTCGGCAGAAACAACTTTTTCTTTGCTTACCCAGGTGGCCGGACGGGCAGGCAGAGGAAATGTTCCGGGTAAAGTAATTATTCAAACCTATAATCCCCAGCATTATAGTATTAAGGCAGCAGGGAAACTGGATTATGTCTCTTTTTATGAACAGGAAGTTAAATTTAGAGAGGATCTTGATTATCCACCTTTTAAACACTTGATAAATTTGGTAGTAAGGGGAAAGAATGTTGATAGGGTGGAGAAAGAAATAGAAAATCTTAAATCTTCCTTGAAAATGTGGATCAAAAGAGCGGGGTTAAATTTTACTATGTTGGGTCCAACGCCTGCACCCCGGGCTAAATTGTCGGGAAAATTTCGTTGGCAGATTTTAATAAAAATCGATAAAGAAGAAATGGCAAAACTTGTTTCTTTGTTGCGTCTTTACAAATGCGGAGGCGGATTATATTTAAGTATTGATGTTGACCCGATGAATGTGTTATAAAGAAAAAGACAGTTAAAAGACAAACAAAAGTCCATAGTCCACAGTCCATAG
>JAGLHV010000065.1 GCA_023143305.1 bacterium
TCTATGGCAAAAGCACACTCCAAAACCCTGATATTTTTGTTTTGTTTAGCTTTAAGAATTAATACCCTTTCCAATTCTTCACCTGTAGCATCACCTCTTGAATGAAGAATCCTTCGTCTGCAATGACCCGCTTCCCGGGTAAATAAAAGTTTTCCTTTTTCTTTATCAAAGTTTATGCCCCATTTAAGTAGTTCTTCAATTCGTGCAGGCCCTTCTTCTACTAAAACCTTAACGGCTTCTATGTTACATAGATTTTTTCCTGCTCTTAAGGTATCTTTCTGATGTTTTTTTAACGAATCAGTTGCTGAAAAAACCACAGCTATTCCACCTTGAGCATATTGTGTATTATTTTCATTGAGTTTGTTTTTGGTTATTATAATAACTTTTCCATATTTTGCACTTTCAATTGCTGCACGAAGCCCGGCAACACCACTCCCAATAATCAAAATATCCGTGTGCAAACACGGAATTTTATCTGTATCAAAAGAAATTAAAAATTTCCTGGTTCTATCCAATTTTTTATCCCTTTTTATTATTTAATACTAAGCACTCTCTCTTTTACGCTAATTCGGAAAAAAATTTATCAGTAAATTACTTAGTTTAGCAAATTGTTCTATACTTAACCGTTCTCCCCGGATGTCGGAAGAAATATTTAACCCGGATAATATTGCACATAATATTTCTTTTTTCAAGTTTAAACCGGGGAATTTCATCAAATTATTTATTAAAGTTTTTCTTCGTTCAGAAAAAGCTGTCTTAACCAGAGCAAAGAAAAAATCTTCACTTTTCACATTGACCAGGGGGGTTTTTCTCAAAACCAATTTTATTATTGCAGAAGTAACTTTGGGTTGAGGAAAAAAAACTTCAGGTGATACATGCCCGATTAATTTCACCTCACAATAATAATTAACAATTATACTTATCCGACTATAATCTTTATTACCCGGAGAAGCAATAATTCTTTGGGCTACTTCCTTCTGCATCATTAATAATGCTTCTGTCCACACCCTTTGTTTTAAAAGTTTCATTATAATGGGAGTAGTAATATAATAAGGAAGGTTAGCAATTATTTTAAATTTCAACAATTTTTCATTGTTTATTGCTTCCAGGTCACATTTTAAAAAATCTGCCTGAATAATTTTTATTTTGTCACTCAGCGGTAAATATTTTTCAAGGTATAAACATAAATTTTTATCTATTTCAATAACAAATACTTTGCCGGCTTTTTTTATTATCTGGGCAGTAAGAATACCTTTGCCTGCCCCTATTTCTAAAACTAAATCTTGCTCAGTAATATTTGCTTCTTTTAATATTTTTTGAACAATATTTTTATCTGTTAAAAAATTTTGTCCCCATTTTTTCTGAGGCTTAAATTTAAATAATATATTTTCTTTCATTTTTGTTTATTACTTATATTGCTAACTTGGCAGCCAGGTATATTGCTTCCACCAAACCGGATGGGTTCGCAATGTTTTTTCCTGCAATATCAAAAGCAGTACCATGCCCCGGAGAAGTACGGACAAAAGGCAGCCCAAGGGTAACGTTTACGCAGAAAGAAAAATCTAATAATTTTACCGGTATTAATCCCTGGTCATGATACATAGCAATAACTATGTCAAATTTACCCTTGTTTGCATAATAAAAAACCGTATCGGCCGAATAAGGGCCGAAAACTTTTATTCCTAATTGCCGGGCTTTTTGACAGGCAGGAATAATACTATCTTTTTCTTCTTTTCCAAATAAGCCGCTTTCTCCTGCATGAGGATTTAATCCACAAACTACCAAACGCGGTTGTTTTACTTTTAACTTTTTTAAAATTTCGTAAGCTAATTTTATTTTATCTAAAACAATTTTTTTATTAATTTTTAAAGGAACTTCTTTAAGTGCAAGATGGGTTGTAACTAAAATCACCTTTAATTTTTTTCCCACAAACATCATTGCATATGTTTTACTTGAAGTTTTTTGGGCAAACAATTCCGTGTGGCCGGCAAAAAAAAATCCTGCTTTATGCATTGCCTCTTTACATAGCGGAGCAGTAACTATTCCCTGTATCTGTTTTCCTAAAGCAAGTTTTATCCCTTCTTTTACATATTCTACCGATGCCCTCCCGCACATTTTTTGAATTTTTCCTATTTTTAAACGATTTAAATGAATATTCTGCTTGTCTATTATGTTAATTACCCCAGGTTTAAATTGTAGCGCTTTGCAATCAGCAATTAAATTAATTTTTTTTTTCACCTTATATTTTTTTATATAAAACTCCATAACCCGGGCATCACCTATTACTATTGGAAAACAATATTTATAGATTTTAGCCGTAGATAACGCTTTAATAATAATTTCCGGACCTATACCTGCAGCATCACCCATAGTTATTCCAATAATCGGTCTTTTCATCATTTTATTAAATCCTTGAGATTTAAAAACTATTCTATATTATCACTTATTTTAATACTTGCTTTATCTCTTAATTTTTTTATCCATTCTTCATATTTCTCTTCCATTTTTTGGTTAAAAATTAAATTCTTTAAGTTCCCTTTTATTTCTTCTAAAGTTTTTTTCTGCTCTGCTTTTTTCCCTTCACATTTTATAAGATGATACCCATATTTTGTTTTTACTATACCGCTTGTTTGCCCTACATTTAAAGAAAAACTTGCTTTTTCAAATTCGGGAACCATTTCTCCTTTAATAAAAAACCCTAAATCCCCTCCGCGTTTACTGCTTGCCGGATCCTGAGAATGCTTTTTTGCTAATTCACCAAAATCCGATTCTTTCCCTTTAAGCTGTTTTTGTATTTCTTTTATTTTTTTCAAAGCATCTGCTTTCCGGGCTTTAGTTGCATCCTCATTGACAGTAATCAATATGTGTCTTACCCTTACTCCCGCAGGTTCTATCATCTTATCTTTATTTGCTTTATAAAATTCTTTTATTTCTTCTTCTGTAGGTTCGGTAATTTTAGACCTTACCTCTATATCAATTAATTCCATAATCATCAGCTGTTTTCGAATTCTTTCTTTAAATTCTTTATAAGTAATATTTTGCCTTTTTAACTCTTTTTTAAATTCGCCTTCTCCGGAAAACCGGTCTTCAACACTTTTTACTCCATTTTCTATTTTTCGTCTGGATGCTTTTATTTTTTTCTTATCTGCTTCCTGAAACATTAATTTTTCATCAATCATTTGATTCAATATTTCTTTTTTTATTTCTTTTATTTTTGATTGTACATCTTGTCCCCCGGACATTTTCTTGTACTGCGCAATAAATAATTCCGTTTTCTCTTGATACTGATCTAATAAAATAATTTCCCCATTTACTGTAGCAACAGTTTTATTAATCACTTTAGCCCAAACGGTAAAGGAACAAACCACCAAAAGATAAATCGTCATAAAAACCATCTTTTTAATAAAACTACTTTTTGTCTTTTGTTTCATTTTTTTTCTCCTTATCATTTATTTCTTCCTCAGGGGAAGTTGAAAAAATTTTATTTAATAATTCATAATTTATTTTTACTTTAAATTTGTTTTTTAATTCTTCCATCCATAGACCAAATTTATCTTTTTCTATTTTTTTCTTTATTTCCTCTTTTGCCTGATTAAAATTTTGCGGTTCCAATTTTTTTATATCAGTCAACTTTATAATATGAAACCCTAATTGAGTTTTAACAATATTACTTATATCCCCTTTGTTTTTCATCGAAAAAGCTACTTTTTCAAATTCTGGAAGCATAAAAATATCTCCTTGCCGAAAAAAACCTAAATCCCCTCCCTGTTTTGCACTACCGTTATCAATAGACATTTTTTGAGCAAGCCTTGAAAACTTTCTCCCCCGTTTAAATAAAGACATCACTTCCTCTGCTTTTTCATAATCAGGCAAAAGAATATGGCTTATACGAATCTGCCTGGGATGCGCAAACGCATCTTTGTGCCGCAAATAATAATCAGCTAATTCTTCTTTGGTTACACTGATTTCATTTTTTCTGGCCTCTTTAATCATTTGAGCAAGTAATAAGCTTTCTTCTAATTCTTTCAACTTCATTTTTATTTCTTTGTCTTTACCTAATTTTCTCCTCTTTGCTTCCACAATTAAAAGCCGCTCTTTTATCATTGCCTCCAAAACCTGATGTCTTCCTTCCTGAGTATTTATGAAAGCCTGAAAAGAAAACGGTATTTCCTCCAACCTTTCTCTGTACTGAGAAGTAGAAATATTTATTTCTCCCACTTTAGCCAGAAATATTTCCTCTTTTTTATTACTACAGGAAAAAAGACTTACGACAAATAACAAGAAAAGCATCAAATTTAAAGGTCGCATTTTATTATCTCCTTATTTTTTTCTCTATGAATACTTTCCGCACAAAACACTTGTTTTTGCTCTATCCACACAAAACAACCTAAATCAATTAAACAAATCTATTTAATGTATTCTTCTATCCTATTATCCTATAAATTTCTTAAATCCCTGATTTAATATTTGTTCATGCTACCACATTATAACAATCTTTGCAAGATTTTTTTTAAAAAATCTATAAGCTTATTTTCTAATATAAATCTATTTATTCGAATTTTTATCTGAAAAAAATCTTCCTGCTGAAAAGTAATTTTTTCCCGCAAATAATTTCCGGTTAAATCTAAAATTTTTTCCGGTTCTATCTGTGCTTGCGGCAAAAACTTTATAATCACCGTATCACTTTTAACTTTAATTTCATTAATATATAATTTTTGGCTTAAAACCCGCAAATCCAACAACTCAAAAAGGCTTTCCAGTTCTTCAGGTATTTCCCCAAAACGGTCATCTAATTCCTCTTTTAATTGTATAATTTCTTCTTTCCTGATAATATTCATCATTTTTTTATAAATAATTATTCTTTGATTTGCATCCCTAATATATTCACTGGGTATATGAACATTTAAATTCAGGTCTATTATGGGCAAGGAAAGTTCTTTGTCATTTTCTCCTTTCATTTTTTTTATAGTTTGAGAAAGTAATTTACAATATAATTCCAATCCCAACTCCAGCATGCTACCATGCTGTGCAGCCCCCAAAATATTGCCCGCTCCACGGATCTCCAAATCTTTTAGGGCAATTTTAAAACCCGAACCTAATCCGGTAAATTCAGCAATAGCTTCTAATCTTTTTTTTGCATCCGGAGAAATATTTTTTTTATCAGGATAAAAAAAATATACATATGCCTGATATCTATTCCTCCCGATTCTTCCCCGTAACTGATATAGTTGACTCAATCCAAAATTTTCGGCGTTATTAATAATCATTGTATTAACATTAGGCATATCCAAACCAGCCTCAATGATAGTAGTAGAAAGTAAGAGATCATATTTCTTATCTACAAATTCGGCCATTACCTTTTCTAATTGCTTCGATTTCATTCTACCATGGGCTATCCCAATATTTATCCGGGGTAATAATTGTTTTATGTGCTCCGATACTAACATAATATCTTCTATCCGGTTATGCACAAAAAAAACCTGCCCCCCTCTTCTGATTTCAGCAACAATAGATTCTTTTACGATTTCTTCATTGTATTTTCCTACATAGGTGCGGATAGGTAACCTTCCCCAGGGGGGAGTATCTACTACCGACATATTCCTTATCCCTTCCATGGCCATAGAAAGGGTTCGGGGAATAGGGGTAGCAGAAAGACTAAGTACATCAATATTTTTACGGATATTCTTTAATTTTTCCTTATCTTTTACTCCAAAGCGTTGTTCTTCATCAATAACCAATAATCCTAAATTTTTAAATTTTATATCCCTCTGAAGTAAACGATGCGTACCAATAATTACATCTATCTTTCCCTTTTCTAATCTTTCAATGATTATTTTCTGTTCTTTAGGCATACAAAACCGGGAAAGCATTTGAACAACAACAGGGTAATCTCTGAATCTTTCCTGAAAAGTATTGAAATGTTGCTCAGCTAAAATAGTGGTGGGAACCAATACGACAACCTGTTTATTGTCTAAAACAGCCTTAAAAGCAGCTCGCATGGCTATTTCCGTCTTTCCATATCCTACATCACCGCAAATTAAACGATCCATCGACCGGGAAAGCTGCATATCCTGGTTAACTTCTTCAATAGCACGCTTTTGATCCGGGGTTTCTTCGTAAATAAAACTCCTCGCAAATTCATCTTCATAAAGAAGATTTCCCTTAAAAGCATGTCCCGTAATAGTTTGTCGTGTTGCATATAAATTCAAAAGTTCTTTAGCCATTAGATGAAGCTTTTTTTTAATCCGCCCTTTAACCTGAGACCATCTTATTCCATCCAAAGAATAAAGCCGGGGCTTGTATCCACTACCTCCAATATATTTTTGAACAAACCCAAAATCCTCTATCGGCACATAAAGTTTATCCTCATTTAAATACTCCAGTGTTAAAAAATCTTTTTCTTTCCCTCTTATATTTAAACAGTTCAAACCTAAAAATTTACCTATCCCATATTTTTCATGCACTACATAATCACCATAATTTAGAGAATAAAAACTACTAAGGCTAAACTTTTTTTTAACCAAAGGAAAAAAATGTTTTTGTTTGTACCTATTAAAAATTTCATTGTCAGTTACTATCACTATTTTAAAATCCGGCAAAATGAATCCTTTATTTAATGAACCCACCATCATTTCAACATTTTCTAATCCCCCCCCCCCTTCACCGAATAGTTCTTCTATCCGCTCCCGTTCCCCTTCATTATTACAAAAAATAAAAGTTTTAAATCCCTGTCTGTCCCATTGTTCTTTTTGCCGGTAAAATATTTCTATCTTTTGAGGAAAACTAGTCATAGGACGGAAAGGAAAAATAATTGATTCTTCTTTATGTAAGGAAGAAAAATCCAAAACCGTAAGATTTTCGGTTATTTTCAATTTATTTAAACTCTCAAAACAATCATCAACAAAAACTAAACTATCTCTCTCTAAATAATCGAAAAGTTTTACTTCTTCTTCTTCCCTGGCTGGAATAATACAGCAATTTTTTAATTTTACGATAGAACGCTGGGAAAACACGTCAAA
>JAGLHV010000066.1 GCA_023143305.1 bacterium
AAGATGGGGTTCTCTTTCAGGGAATAACCCGGGGAAATGGCGAAGTAGGCAATGATATTACTTTAAACGTTAGAACCGTCAACTCTATTCCTCTCCAGTTAAAAGGTACCTCTCCCGGAAGATTAGAAGTAAGAGGAGAGATTTTTATGGGACGGGTAGATTTTATTTCTCTAAACAAGGAAAGAAAGAAAAAAGATCAGCAGCTTTTTGTTAATCCCCGTAATGCTGTTGGGGGGTCATTGAAGTTACTCGATCCTCGAATTACCAGCAGGCGAAAGTTGGATTGTTTTATTCATTCCTTCGGTTTTGTGGAGGGAAGAGAGAAATTTATTACCCACTGGCAATTCTTAAAAGAAGCTGGTAAATTTGGTTTAAAAGTAAATCCTCATTGTAAGTTGTATAAGAACATAGAGGAAGTAATAGATTTTTGTAATCAATGGACAAAGAAGAAAAATGATTTGGATTATGAAATAGACGGCATAGTAATAAAAGTGAATTCCCTATCGAGTCAGGAAAAATTGAGTTATACCCTCAAAAGTCCCCGATGGGCTATTGCTTATAAATTTCCGGCCAAACAATCAACTACTAATTTAAAAGATATTATTATCCAGGTAGGAAGAACCGGTGTTCTTACCCCGGTAGCAGAGCTTGAGCCTGTAGAGTGTGGGGGGGTAACCATTGGCAGGGCAACTTTACATAATTTTGATGAAATCAAACGATTAGGGATAAGAATTAAAGACCGGGTAGTTATTGAGCGCGGTGGGGAAGTAATTCCCAAAATAGTTAAAGTAATTAAAAGTGCACGGACCGGCAAAGAGGAAGAGTTTAAAATTCCGCAGCTATGTCCTAAATGTTCAGCTAAAATAACGAGAGAGAAAGGAGAAGTTTTTTATCGGTGTATCAATCCTTTTTGTTCTGCTCAACTGGAAAGAGGATTGGTTCATTTTGCTTCCCGAAACGCAATGGATATCGAAGGAATGGGAGAAGCAGTAGTTAAACAATTGATTTCAAATAGACTGGTAGAAGATTTTGCAGATATATATTTTTTAAGAAAAGAAGGGTTATTAAATCTGGAATTATTTAAAGAAAAGAAAGCTTCCAATCTTCTCGTAAATATTGAAAAAAGCAAACAAAAACCACTTTCTTGTTTACTTTTTGGCCTGGGCATTCATCATGTAGGAGAAAAAGGGGCTGAATTGTTGGCAGGGAGATATGGTTCGTTTGATCGATTAAAAAGAGCAAAAAAGGAAGAATTTGAAGAAATTTATGAAATCGGTTCGGTTATGGCTGAATCAATCGTTAATTTTTTTCTTCAATCCTCAGTAAAAAAACTTATTGAAAAATTAGAAAAAGCAGGGTTAACTTTAACAGAAGAAAAAAAAGAATTAAAAATTCAAACGCTTAAGGGTAAAGTTTTTGTCTTTACCGGAGAGCTTAAACGATTTTCCCGGAATGAAGCCCAAAAAGCCGTTAAAAATTTGGGGGCTACGGTATCTTCCGGTATAAGTAAAAGAGTAAGTTTTGTAGTAGCAGGAGCCCATCCCGGTTCAAAACATGAAAAAGCAAAAAAATTAAACCTGGTAATTTTAGATGAAAATAAATTTGTTAAAAAGTTACAAAATAAATAAATGAAATTTTTAGTAGATTTTATGTTGGGCCGGCTTAATCGCTGGCTGCGTATTATGGGGTATGATTGTTTATATTTCAGACGTGACCCTTTTTCCGGGTTTAAGGGAAAAAAGGATTTAATTTATCAAAGTCTTAAAGAAGGAAGGATTATTTTAAGCAGGGATACAACCCTGAGTAAAAAAAAAGCTCTCAAGCTGATAATTATTAAAAGTGATTTTTTATCGGAACAACTAAATCAGGTATTTAAAATATTTAATTTAAAATTAGATAAAAGTAAAGTTTTTTCCCGTTGTATAATTTGCAATACGCTTTTAACTATAATAGATAAGCAAAAAATCCGGGATAAAGTTCCTGAGTATGTTTATCAGACTCAAAATAGTTTTTCGCTATGTCTTTTTTGTCAAAAGGTTTATTGGAAAGGAACTCATGAAAAATTAGTTGAAAAAGAATTAAAAAAAATGCTTTCTTTATAAATAAAAATATGATATAAAAAAAATAGGTTTAAAAAAATTACTTTAAATAAAAAAAGGGGGGGGAAAGCATGGTAAAAAGAATTATTGCATTTAGTATTGTTGGGGTGGTTTTGTGGGGATGTATTTCTTGTGGAACCTCTAAACCTAAAGAGGTGTCTTTTAAGGGAAAATGGAAGCAGGTTTTTGAGAATTGCATAATGGGAGTGAAAGAAGAATCTGTTGTAGATGTTTTTACCGATGGGGTGCGGTTTCGGACAGAAAGTGAAAATAGGATTCAGTTTTATGATGGGAAATATTTATATTCAAAAACAAAAAATACTTTGGATGGATATAGTTTTCCTGTAACTACAAATGAAATTTCTCCTGAAAAAATAAAACCGTATAAATTCTGGTTTGTTATTCATCAGGGAAAAACCGGGCCGGGAGGAAATATAGCCGGACAGGAAACAGTACTTTATCAGGTTAAAATAAAACGTCCCGATGGAGAATTAACTTCACAAGTCTGGGTAGATGCTAAAACAGGAATAGCCTTAAAGTCTCTTCAAACAATTTATTCTCATCAGGTAAGCCAGATGGTGACCCAAAACAGTCAGGAATGCTTAGAAATTAGTTATGGTCCTGTAACCGATGAAGTTTTTAATAAACCGGAATAAATATGTTTATTCTTTTTCCTATTGGCCGTAAAACGACACTTAGTAAATTTCCTTATTTTACAGTTGGATTGATTATACTTAATGTATTGGTTTTTATTTTGACCTGGCCGGGAGAAAAACGGTTTTTAAATGAACGGGTAAGTTTTGAACAGTTTTCTTTTCAGGGACAGCAACTGGTAGATATTTTAATCAGTGAACATTCGGGAATCACTCAAACAACAAGAATATTGTTGCAAAATGAAAAAAAATCACCGGATTTTCCTACTCCAATAGTGGAAGAGATTTTTTTGTCTGTTCAAAATGAAGCAATAGTGATTTCTTATCAAACCCAATACCAATGGAAATTACATTATCCACAGTATAAAGCTTTAAAAAAGACTTTAGAAGAATCGTCCGAAAATCGCCATTCTTTATTTTCAAAGTATGGCTTTTCTAAGCAAGGACCGATATTTCCTAATATTTTTACTTATCAATTTTTACATGCCGGTATATTACACATTTTTTTTAATATGTTTTTTTTATGGTTAGTTGGATGTAATATAGAGGAGCGATGGGGCCCAATAATTTTTCTTTCATTGTATTTTTTAGGTGGGGTAGTTGCTGTTTTAGTGCAGGGAGCTCTGTATCCTCAATATCAGGAACCTTCGATAGGTGCTTCCGGGGCAGTGGCAGCAATAATGGGTGCTTTTCTTATTCGTTATGCTTTTATAAAAATTCGTATTTTTTATTTTTTACTTTTGTCTATTTATCCCCGTTTTGGAGTGTTTGAAATGCCGGCATGGATAGCGGTGTCCTTATGGTTTTTTCAACAATTATTTATGGGGTTAATGACTCTTAAATATACACCTAAGGTAGGGTATTGGGCGCATATAGCCGGATTTATTTTCGGTGTCGGAGGGGGAATTTTAATTAGAACTTTCCGTATTGGTAAACGATGGGAAGATGTATTTGAACAGACTCCGGATAGGCTCGAACTTAAGGTAGAAAAAGGTATTTCTGCTTCTTTTTTGAATGATTTTCAAAAAGCCCGGAGAATTTTTGACGAAATTATTGCTATTTGTCCAGAGCATATAAAAGCGAGGGAAGGCCTCTTGCGTGTTTATGAACGGGAAAATAATCAATTGTCCTTTTGTCAAACAGCCATAGAATTAATGAAAAGAGCAGAAGACAAGGAGGATATAGTTTTAATAAATGAAATTTTAGATCGGACAAAAATTGTTATCAGAAAAGCAGAATTAAGTGATTTTCTTTTCTTTCAAATTGCTTCTTTTTATGAAAAAGCTCAACGATGGAAAGAAGCAGTACAGACGTACCAACATATTCTTGAAAAATTCAATAAAAGTGTTTATTTACCTAAAGTATTATTTGCGGTGGGTAAGATTCTGAAAGAAAGGTTACATCGTTCTCAGGAAGCTAAACAATACTTTGAAAAGCTTACTTATTCTCCTTATGACCTTGAGTGGGGTACGATAGCTCGGGAGTATATAAAAGATTGAAAAATAAAAGTTTTTATAGTTACTCAAAATACCCTGTTTATTTTCGGGAATTGAGTTAATTTATTGCTGGTAAAATAATAAGACAGGAGGGGGAAAGATGCGAAAGATTTTAAAAGTTTTTGTCATTGCCCAAATCATCGGGCTAATTTGTTTAAGCAGTCAAGCAATGGTTTTGGCTAAAGGGGTAGGTTCGTCAGCCGGGGTTACTTTACTGCAGCCTGTTTCTGCCAAGGTCTCCGGGCTGGGAGAGGCCTGTGCTTCGTTATCCGGAGAGGTTTTTAGTTTGTATTACAATCCTGCCGGTCTTTCTTCATTAGAACAGCAGGCAGTATCTTTTATGTATCAGAAGGGGGTAGCAGAGGATAATTTTACTACTCTTATATATGGAAAGAAGTTTACCTTTTGTACATTAGGCGTAAGCGTACTTTATTATGATACGGGTGAAGTTGAGATGTATAATACGGACGGTGTTTTAATCAGTGAGGTGGGGCAGAAAGATATGGTTTTTAGTATAGGGGGAGCGAAGGAAATCGGGGGGTTTCCGGTAGGGATAAATCTTAAAGTTATTTCCTCGGAAATATTCGGAGAAAGTGCTACGGCTTTTGCGGTAGATTTAGGAGGGCAGTATAAAAAAGAATTATTCAATGGTCGGTTACAGACGGGTCTGTCCATACAAAACTTAGGCACAGAACTTACTTATTTAGAGGAAGGGGAATCTCTGCCTTTGACTATACGTCCTGGTATATCCTATAGTAAAGAAATGAACAGCAATGCTTTTTTAGTATCCTGTGATATTCCTTATTATGTAAATGAAGAAGAAATGCTGGTTCTTTTTGGAGTTGAATATACTTATAATAAATTATTTTCTCTTAGGGGAGGATATCGTTTAAATCTGGATGATGCGGACAAGGAAGACGAATCGATAAATATAGGTTTGGGGATAAACTGGAAGAATTATAGTCTTGATTATGCTGTAGGTCTTACCGATGATCTTTCTACTCCTCACCGTGTTTCTGTTCAGGTGAAGTTTTAATCTTAAATTAAAGAGTAATAGATTTTAAAATGCGATTAATTTTAAAGCATAATAATAGTAAATGATAAAGGAGATAAGAATAAGGAAAAATTAAGATGAGAATAAAATGCTCAAGATTTTTAGAAGTAGGTTTTTTTATTGGGATTTTTCTTTTTCTTAAAAATAAATTATTTTTTGGGGAGGTATTTTTTTTGCTTGACAACACTATATATGGTGTGATAGAATGAACAAATTTCATTATATAGGGGTGAACTGTTATGCGCTGTCCTTTTTGTAAAGAGGATAACGATAAGGTAATTGATTCCAGACCTTTGGAAGAAGCTGCAGAAATACGGCGCAGAAGGGAATGTCTAGATTGTGGTAAAAGATTTACTACTTACGAAAAACTGGAAGAAATTCCTTTAATCATTATAAAAAATGATAAGCGCAGAGAATCTTTTAACCGCAATAAATTAAGGGAAGGAATAATTCGTGCTTGTGAAAAAAGGCCGATAAGTGTTGAAGTCATTGAAAATATGGTAAATGAAATTGAATATGAATTGCGCGATTATGTAATGGAAGTGAAAAGTAAAGTTATTGGAGAAAAAGTTTTAAAAAAATTGAAAATATTAGATGAGGTTGCTTATGTTCGTTTTGCTTCTGTATATCGCAAGTTTAAAAGTGCAAATGCTTTTATTCACGAATTACAGATTTTAAAACGTTTACAAAAAAAGTAAAGTCCGGTTTTAAAAAAACATAAAAATATTATAAAGAAGGAGGCAATAAAACAAATGAAGATTAAAATTTTTGGAAAAAATGATTGCAGTGCCTGTACTGCAACTAAGCAAAAATTTGAGTTTTTTTTAAAAAAGTGGGATTTAAAAAAATCAGCGGAAATTGTCTTTTATGACTTAGACACAGTAGATGGTTTAGTAGAAGGTTCTTTATTGAATGCTATGGATGTTCCTACTACTATTTTAGAAAAAGAAGGAGAAGAAGTAGCTCGATGGGAAAAAGCTGTTCCTACATCTTTGGAATTTAAAAAACATTTTATAACTATTAATGAAGCTAATCTTGATCAGGTAATGGATGTTAGATAGATAGTTTATTTATTAAAAATAAAATATCCTATTTTAAAAGTATTTTTTTCTAACTATCGGGGTAGAAAGTCGGTTAGATCCTATCATAAGTATATAAAAGCAACTATTTTGAAGGCTAAAAACAAAATCAATCTATAAGACTGTTTATAGAAAATAAATATTTTTTTATTTAATTTTGTTTTTAATTTACAGGTGGAAGTTCTTTCTGGGTAACCATAGTAAAAAATAATTATTCAAGAGGATGGTTAAGCTAAATGAAACGTAAAACGGTAAGTAAAAAAGAATGGTCTGTTTCTGTTAAAAAACGGGATGGACGCATAGTTTCTTTTAATCGGAAAAAGATTTCCGAAGCAATTTTTAAAGCAGCTAAAAGCGTGGGGGGACATAATAAAAAAATTGCTTATATTCTTGGTGAAGAAGCAGAAAAATTCTTGATAAAAAAATATAAAAAAGAAAAAATACTAACCATTAATATTATTCAGGATGCAATTGAAAAGGTTTTAATTGAACAAGGACATGCACTTACCGCAAAATCGTTTATTTTATACCGCGATCGTCGGATAAGAATGAGAAAACAGTTGAAAGTAAGAAAAGAAATAAAAGGAA
>JAGLHV010000067.1 GCA_023143305.1 bacterium
CTGTTTATCTCTATCTGCTTTATCTCCGCTAAGTTTATCTGTCTGCTTATCCCTTCGCTTCCTAACATATCCACAATTATTTCCCCTTTATCCACCCATTCAACCTGCTTATTGCTCAAAAATTCATTTTGTATCTGTTTAATAAAAATTCTTCTGTCTGCTCTGGAAAGAGTTTTAATTTGAAGATTATCAGTATAAATGTTACTCCTGGAAACGAAAACAGTAACCTCCTTAGGGAACATATCGTTTGAGAGACGGATATTAGGAACTACTTCATCTATTATAAACTCACGATTTTTGGAAGAAATTTCTATAGTATTTAATATCACTTTTTGTATCGGAAGTTTGGCTATTTGTGTCCCAATTTCAGAAAGCTCTGCTTTATTATTTATTTCGCCTAAATCAAAAGCATATATCCCTGCCTCCGGGTCAATTGTTCTCACTTTAAGCTGTTTATTAATATTTAAAACCTGCTCAATCCCCGAAATTTCCGTCTGGCTGGTTAAAACAGTCTCCGGAATATCGAAAACCTTATTTACTTCCCCGGCAA
This sequence comes from bacterium, assembly GCA_023143305.1. Classification (GTDB taxonomy): domain Bacteria; phylum CBDUZB01; class JAGLHV01; order JAGLHV01; family JAGLHV01; genus JAGLHV01. The sequence continues at coordinate 551 of JAGLHV010000067.1, forward strand.
TTCGCGTATTTATTATATTATCCACGAAAACACGATGCTGATTACTACCATAAACTTTACCTTCCGCAATTATATTGACCTGTCGTTGTACCGGATTATTTCCTATTTCTTTCATCACCCAATTTTTCACTTCTCTATTAGCAACAGGCAATTCTATACTCACATAATCAGACTGTTCGGCTATTTGCTTAATTTCTGTTTGTACGGCTTCTATGTTTTTATCAGTAAGTGAGTTTACTCTAATTACACTATATACTTTTCCTGAACTTGGTAAAGTTCCCTGCCTGATTTCTAATATCCCATTAAGTTTAGTAAAAGGAACCCCAAAACTTACTCCGGGAATAATGTACGGATTCAGCATTGGTTGCTGTTGCATCTGTTGCTGCATTATTTTTTGCATCTCTATCTCTTGAAAAGAAGGTATTTGTTGATTTTTTATTTCTTCCATTTTTATTTCTCTCTGTTGATCAAGATTCAATGCTCGTTCTACCAAAGATTTTTCTACCCAGGCTCGAAGCTCTATGTCGTTAATACAGGGTATTTCGATTCCCTCTTGATTAATAATTGCTATTTCTCTGGTTCTTGCTGTTTTCCCCCAGATAATAGTATAACTCTTTCCTGTGCTATCCAGTATGTTTTTTAATATTTTTAGCTTATCATTACTTATTGCTTTAGGAACATTCAACACTATCCTTTCCACATCTGCGATTTCTGCGTGTTTTTTTAACATATATTTTAAAACAGCAAATCCTATCGGACTATCTATTTGTTTATTACTTACGGAAATAACTTCTATTCCTTTTATTTCCCCTACCCTAACCACTGCCGTAGTATAAAAGACATTACCTTTCCCATCACCTATAGAAAAAGGATGTATTTCTTCTTTAGCTTCAGAATACAACAAATAAACATTTAAATCATCTACTATCTTATTTGCTATTTCTTTACCGTTAACGGTAGGAACCTTTATTACTATTTTCTCCTTATTAGAACTACTGGTAAGTATCTCTAACAGTTTCGTTTCAGTAACAAGATTAAACTTTTGGTCGATATTTTCTAATTCTCCGGGTTCAAAAGAAAATTCTTTAATACCATTAGGCTTTACGGTCATTAAAGGAACCTTTCCCTCTTGTAAAAGAGGACTGATTAACTTCTCAGTATAAAGCTCTTTAAACTCAGGATTTGTCCAGGTCTTTTGCTGATCATTAACCGTATCACCTGAAGACATCCAAAGTGCCTGATGCCCATCGACATTATTAAGCACAATGGTTAAAGGAACATTTATTTCACCAGCTGTACTAACCCATTCCGCTAATTGTGCGGTATTTTCTATAGCTATTTTTTCCGGTATCAAAATAGTAATTGCTTTTACTTTATTATTATTAAAGGCCGCTTCAACTTTTGTTGATACATCCCTGATGTGCGCATTTTCCCCCACTTCTATCTTCACTTTTTCACCTACCTGTTTAACCCTAACCGATTCTACCTGATTTTGTAACTTTCCGGCTCTACTTGGTAAAATTTTTGCATTTTCAGGGTTGACACTTTCGAAACTTCTGGCTACTTTAACCATATCACTAAAGGTTCTTGCTTCACCAAAAGATAAAGTTTCTTTTCCTTCGAATTTTAAACTATCATAATTTTTTATCCCGTCTTTAATTTCTTTTATTTTCAATTCCAACTTATTCTTGGCATAAAAATCCAAACCTTTATCCTTAGACAATTCCGTAAGTAGAACTTCTATCTTTTCTCCGGTTTTAAACACTGTTTCGCGTGTAAATTCAAAGTCTTGTTGCATCTTCTTTCGTGATAAATCTACCTCCTTCATTTCTTTAAACATTCTTTCTTCCATAAATTTGCTTACTATATCGGCTTTGTTTTTCATACCGTTATTATTGTAAAATTCAATTAAATCTTTCAATACCATAATGCCGTTTTTATGCCACAGGGTTTCCCGGATTTGAAATTTTAATCCCTCCGATCTAACAATCTTCTGCTGCAGAAGAGCAACCTCAGCGATTAATTTCATTGCTTCAATTTCTTTAGGTTCAAGTCTTTTCGCTCTTGCTATTGAATCCTTTACTTTTACATCTATTTCTAACTTCATATTTTCACAAGTAGCTATTATTTCCTTGGCCGTTTTTACATCAGTATAGAAATAAATATCTCCCACTTCTCCTTTATTACGGCGAATTCTTCCCATCGCCTGAATAAGTAAATCCTCGGTAAATCTCTCTGTTCCGATAAGCCGTAAATTTATACCATTTTTATGACCATAATCAACCCCTGTTAAACCCCGCTCATTAGAAAGAATAATTCGTGTACCATCCTCAAATTTTGCGTATTTATTAATCATTGCTTCCGGTGTATTCGGTCCGATTTCTCTTACTATTTCTTTATATTTAGCATCTCCTAATTTTTCATTTAATACCGTTCTTACTGCCTCGTATATTTTAACATCCACAATACCAATAATCTCGTTTCTCTTACCATTTTCGACTGAATCCAGTATCTCATAAATATACTCTATAGCTTCTTTTTGTAATGTTTTACCGTCTTCCTTTAGTATCCCTTCAATTTCCTTAATTCTTTTAATTTTTGTGGCATCAAGAAAAGAACCACTAATATCCACAGCTTTTCTTCCAATATGAGCTAAATACAAATCTTCTGCTGTTTTTAGGGTCCCGGTTCCTCCGGCATAGGAATCCCCTATATTTCTCTCCATGACCTCACCTAATGATGTCTGCATTTTAGTCTCGGAAACCTTTAATTTATAATTATCCATAATATTTTTTGGCGAAATCTTCAATCCTTTAACCTCTTTAACATGTTTACAGGCCAAAGCAATAAGATAAGCCGGCTCACTAATTACCTGGGAATATCTTGCTTCTCCACCGGTATGAGGAATAATCTCTCCTACTCCTCTTCCTGCTATTCTGGCTTCTGCATTTTTTAACCCCACGACGCTAAACTCCCCCTCGGAAAGAAACTTGGCACGAAATACCGCATCAATCTGAGAGGTTTTAAACTTCTTATTATCTTGTAATATTTTTATTGCATTATCACTTAAAGAATATTCTTTAGCTCCCTTACTGACATCAATATAATAATCTGCTTTATTTGCTTCCACTTCCTTCAGAGTACCCTCTTTTAGTTCCCTATTTTCAATCATCCGGTCAATTTCCTTGTAAACCTCTATCATTTCACGGCACTCTAAACGACTAAGTACTCGTCCCCCTTCCCCACCGACAATATAACTTATTCGTTCGGTCAGAGACATGTGAATTTCATCGAATCTGACTACATTTTGAGATTTTAAAGCTTCCCTTAATCTTGGGGAATCTATCCTGTTATATAACTGGCCTAAATTATCCTTACTAAAAATAACCACTGTATTGGAATCCTTAAGTGCTGTCGCAAGCATTTCTTCTCCTATCTTACCTCTCATAGCCAAAATATCTCCATTCTCAAATTTCAACCCAAAATTCTCCATTAATTTACCCTGATGAAAGTTTGTATCTTTTCCTCCATCTAGAGTCTCTTTCATTATTTTTGCAATCGCCGAAGATTTTTCCACCACCAGCATTGCTCTCATATCTTCTCCTTTTAACAAATGCCTTAATGATATCTCCAACGGATATGCCAGTGTCTTTCCTGCTCCAGTTTCTACAGATACTGTATGATCCCGTAACATTTCAGCAATCATTGCTTTTTGCTGATTAAACTTTACCGAGTTAAAGCTTCCGTCCCACCCTTCTTTGGTAAAAATTCTGAATACCTGCTCCATTAAAGCAGTGTTCATAGCAACATCATTTATTTCTTCTTTCAATCTTCTTTTTTGCTCCAAATTGAGGTTATGCTCGTTACCATATTTGTCACATAATTCTTCCCATTTAGCCTTAGGCGTGGTACCTTCAAAAAGTTTTCCCTCTAAAGCAATATCATTTTTCCCTTCCATAAATTTTGCCCATATTTCTTGTGCTAAATTAAAATCTTTTTTAAAAGCTCCGAGGTCCTTTACATAATTATCTCCATAAATGTCTTTTGCCTGTTCGTCTAAATCTTTTATTCTATCATTTATCCTTGCTTCAACACTCTTTTGTGATTGTAACTCGTTTAGCTTTTCTATCTTAGCTTCTAACTCTTTTATTTGGTTCTTTATCTCTATTTTCTCACCCCTAGTTTCTACCTTCTTCAGTAATTCTTCTTTTATCTCTATTTTTTTCATCAGGGCTTCTTCTTTACCTCCAAATTCTTTGAGGAACTCCCTATTAAGTGTCTCAAATTCCCTGATTTCTGCCTTAATATCCTTAAGCTGTTTTGCGACTACAACAAGATGGAGGAGTAATCCCTTATTGGCTAACATAGCCGCAGCTACTAATAGTTTAGCATCTGTCAAATGCTCAACCGTCATTATTTTCATCTCTACATCACCGATTTTAACGTCTTTGTAATATCCTCCTGCTTCCACGTGTTCTGGCTTTATTCCTTCTAATTCCGCATGAAGTTTTTTTAAGTCCTTATGGGTTAAGCGGTAAATTTTCCCCGATTGGTCAGCAAATATTCCTTTGATCCCGTGCTGTTCTTTTATAATTAAAATATCTTCTCTGGTAAATTCCACTATCTTTCCCTCTACTTCGAATTTCGGTAATTTTTTGGGATTTAGCTCTCCGGCACTAATCAAATCTATTATTTCACTCCTTTGCTCTACCGTTAATTCCCAAAAACGTAATTCTGTTTCTTCTAATCTCTTTAAATAATTGTCTCGCAGCTGTTCAAAATTTTTAGCTGCCTCATTAAGTTGCTTCTCTAAAGACCTTATGCTCCTTGTTTTCAAAGTAATTATACCCAATCCCGCTTCCTTTGCCTTAAGCTGAGCTATTTCCCATTCAAGCTGACGACATTTTAACTCAGCTTCCAGATATTCTATTTTAGGCTCTAATTTAGCCTCTTGTCTTTCCCGGATTAATGCATCTTTTACCCTTTCTAGGTTAAATCCGCAGTCAACCACTCTATCCATCATTGTCATTTCTTTTTCAATTTTCCGTAATTCTCCCCATTTCTGGTCAGCTAATTTATAATCACCTTTTTTGTTAGCTATCTCTAACTCAAGACTTATTTCAGCCGCTTTATCATACAATCTAACTAATTCCTGTCCATATTTAATCCTCATTACCTCTTCCCGAATTTCTTTTCCCCTTTTAAGATTCTCAAACTTAATTTCATTATTAATAATTTTATCGGCAATCATGTTCTTTATCTCTTTAGAGTTTATTATGTCTTCCAATTTTAACTTTACTTGCTTCCCATTGGATAATTCAAGTACAACCTCTTTCTCCCCTTTAAAAAAAGCATCTATCAATTTTTCTTTTAACCTCGGCGATATTTTGGAGTCTTCTAAAAACATTTTAATTAAAGCATTTTTAACATCTTGAGTTATTTCTATTTTTAAATCTCCTTTTTTTAATTCTGTTTTTTCAAACAGTTCTTTTATTCTTTCTATTTTTGTTTCTCCCTCCAAACCTTTAAGTAAAATGTATGTAGTCGCTTCCATATTACCTTTTTCTGCCCGCCTGACAAGTTCTTTTTTTATCAAGTCGGTTAGCATATCTTTAAGTCCTATTGTTTCAGCTATTTTTAGTATTATCTCATAGCCTTTAGATGAATATCCTTTTCCTGTGAGAATATCAATTAATTCTTTTATTTCCATCGTAGTAAGCATTTCTTTAACTTTCATTGCTGTTACTTCGTTTCTTTCAACTTCTTTCAGATGTTTTTGAAACTCAATAAAAATTGCTACATCTTCCATTCTTTTCAGTTTCATCTTTAAGATCTCTGCTTTAACCAATTCCATTTTTAAAGATGTTACTTCCAAACCTAATTCTTTGGCTAATCCTTTAAGGGTAATCTCCCTTCCTTCTAATTTTACAAATCCTTCATTAAGCAAAGAAGAAAGTTTTTCCCTTCCCAAAACCTCCAGTAGTAGTTGGATCTGGAGATCCTTTACTTCCATTTTTAATTTAGCAGCAAACATCCGTATATCCAATCCATCTATTTTGATCTCTCCTTTAATAAAACTCAACATATCACCTTTAAAATCCTTAATTCCTTCAAATAGTTTACCTTCCGATAATCTGGTTTTGAATATTTCCAGTTTAAGACTGTTTAATTCTTTCACATCCAACGATTTTAAACCTAATTCTTTAGCTAAACTTATAATATCAGCTTCCTTTATATCCTTTATTTTAGCTAACTTAATTAATTCTATTTTTAATACTTCCATTTTAAGCATTTTCAGATCATTTATCTCTAATTTTAAATCCAGCTCTTTAGCTAAAGTTTTAATATCACTCTTTAGATCCTTTATCTCCTTTATTTTAGCCAACTCAATCAATCTTGTCTTTAATACTTCTAATT
>JAGLHV010000068.1 GCA_023143305.1 bacterium
CTGGAATATAGTCCCAACCGGGAATTTTTGTTAGAGAAAGAAGTAAAGGATTTTTTTGTAAGTGCAGGGTTTTTTGAAGTAATGAATTATTCTTTTAGCAGTGAAGACGGTTTTAATAAATTAGGGGTAAGAGGCAGTTCTTATTATACTAAGGCAGTGAAGGTTAAAAATCCTTTGTCACGGGAATACAGTTTTTTGCGCACGACCCTTTTAGGAAACATCTTAGAAAATATTTTTAAAAACATTAATTATAGTTTATATGATCTTAAGTTATTCGAAATAGGAAAGATTTTTTTTGCCGGAGAAAAGAATCTTTTGCCGGAAGAAAAAAAAATAGTTTCCGGCGCGATTTGTGGGATGATCGAAGAATCTTATTGGCAGAAAAAATCCCGGGAAACAGACTTTTTTTATTTGAAAGGGGTTATAATAAGGCTTCTGGAGAATTTGGGAATTAAAGATTATAAAGTGGAAAAAGGGTCAAATATTCTTTTTCATCCAAAACAGTCGGCAAAAATTATTGTTGCCGGAAATATACAGATAGGACAGTTGGGTAAAATATCTCCCTGGATAGCGGAAAAGTATAATTTTGATTTTCCGGTTTATATTTTTGAATTAGATATGGGTGCGCTCTTAAAGAGTCAAAATCTTAAAAGAAATTATTTTCCGATTAGTAAATATCCGGCCGTGGTAAGAGATGTTGCGTTGGTGGTACCTGAAGGAATTTCTTATTTTCAGGTTTCTTCTCAAATAAAAAAAACAGGTGGAAAAGTTATTACTCAAATAAAATTATTTGATGTTTATCAGGGGAAACAAATAGATAGAGGGTTCAGGAGTATGGCTTATTCTATTATTTATCAGTCCGGAGAAAAGACCTTAACCGATAAAGAAGTTAATTCTATTCATAATAAGGTTCTTCACTCATTGGAGAAAAATTTTAAGGTGAAAATAAGAGACAAATAAAAAAATTTTAAAAGGTTTATTTTTAAACAACAATAATAATGAAAATATTAAAGGATAAAATAATAAAAACAGTAGCAATTGTTTATTCTTTAAAAGAAGAGAACAAATTATTAAAAGAAAAGGTTAGTAAAAACGCCGAGAATGTAAAATTTTTAGAAAGGGAAAATGAAAAAGCACAAAAAATGATCAGGGAAAATGAATTACTTCAGAAAGAACAAGAAAAAATAAAAGGAAAAATGCTGGAACTTTTAAAAAAAATGGAAAAATTTAAAATATAAAAAATTAGGTGAGACGGAGTGGCTAAAGACAAAATAGTAATAAAAATATTTGGCAGAGAATATGAAGTTACTAGTGAAGAAGATCCGTTACATATATATTCTTTAGCCTCTTTAGTTGATCAAAAAATGAGGGAGATTTCACGCATTACTAACATAGTAGACACAAATAAAGTAGCTGTACTGGCAGCCTTGAATATTGCTGATGAATTGTTTAAATTAAAGGAAAATAAAAATTTTCTTCATGATTCAATGGAAAAAGACACTGAAGAATTAGTTAAATTATTAAATACTGTTTTAGAATGAATATTTTTGTTTTTGTGGTGTGAATCGGGAAGAAAATTGAATTTTTTCTAGTGGGGGTTTAGTAAAAGGTATTTTAATTTGAGAAAGTTTTGAGATTTTGTTAAAATAATTAGAGACCTTTTTAGTTGTCCCTGCGATGTTAGTGATGTGTTGATCATTTTGAGCCTACAAGCCTAAAATCAGGGAATTTGTCGGTTTTCTGTAATCTTGGTTACAGAAACGGAATACCCACTTGGTATTTGGGCTTCAAAAGGCTACACACACGGCATGCGCGGGGGTTTTTTATTTAATAACCAATAAATTAAAGTTAAATAAGAAATGTCAATTAAGAGCGTAGATTAAAATATCTTTGAAACAGAAATAAATTGGGGAATAAAATGGATTTGTTTCATCAACGAATAAATAATCAGGATATGCCTTTAGCTTTACGTATGTGCCCTGAAAGTTTAAGCGAGTTTGTTGGCCAGGGGCATATATTGGGAGAAAATAAACTTTTGCGTAGGCTTATTGAAACAGATAGGATTAGTTCCTTAATTTTTTACGGCCCTTCCGGCTGTGGGAAATCAGCGTTGGCTAATGTTATTGCTAAAAGGACAAGTAGTAATTTTGTTTCTTTAAATGCAGTAACTTGTGGAGTAGCTGATTTGCGCAGAGAAATAAAAAATGCTTACCAGAGAAGGGTGCAAAATAATAAAAAAACTATACTGTTGATTGAAGAAATTCATCATTTTAATAAAACACAACAAGATGCCCTCCTTCCTAATGTAGAGAAAGGAATAATTGTTTTAATAGGTATTACCACTCATAATCCTTGTTTTTATTTAAATTCTGCTTTGATTTCCCGATCGGTAGTGTTTGAATTTAAATCCCTGAACGAAAAAGAAATAGAAACTATTTTAACAAAAGCAATGATTGATTTTAATCGGGGATTGGGTAAGTATAAAATAAATGTGGAAAAAGAAGCTCTTAAACATTTAATCGGAGCTATAGGAGGTGATGCGCGAAAGGCACTAAATGCGTTGGAATTGGGGGTAATTAGTACACTCCCGGATAAAAAAAATGTGATTAATTTTACTCTTTCAGTGAGTGAAGAATCTATTCAAAAAAAAGTTCTTCTGTATGATAAAAAAGAAGATGAACATTTTGATACAATTTCAGCTTTTATTAAAAGTATGAGGGGTTCTGATCCTGATGCTGCTTTATATTGGCTGGCTAAAATGATTTATGCCGGAGAAGATCCCAGGTTTATTGCCAGGAGAATTGCTATTTGTGCTTCAGAAGATGTAGGAAACGCAGATCCGCAGGCTATATGTGTAGCGGCGGCTGCTTTAAAGATTAGTGAATTAGTAGGTATGCCCGAGGCAAAAATTCCTTTGGCGCAAGCAGCTATTTATATTGCCTGTGCACCTAAAAGCAATGCATCTTATTTAGGAATAGAAGCAGCTTTGAAAGATATAGAGGAAGGTAAAATAATGAAGGTTCCTGTTCATTTAAAAGATGCTCATTCGGGAAAGTTTGGACACGGAAAAGACTATAAATATCCACATGAATTTACCGGGCATTATGTACAACAGGAATATTTACCGGAAAAAAGAAATTATTATAATCCGACAGAAGAAGGATACGAATCGAAAATAAAAAAACGGTTGATTAGTTTGATGGAAAAGAATGAAAATAGATAAGAATAATTTAAGGAACAAATTCAGAAAATTAAGAAAAAATCTTTCATTGGAGGAAAGAGAAGAAAAAAGCAAGAAAATAGCTCAAAGATTATTTACTTTACCGGAATTTAAAGAAGCAAAAGTTGTTATGTTTTATTTTAGTTTTGAAGGGGAAGTAGTAACGGAAGAAATGATAAATGCTGCCTTAAATATGGGGAAAAAGATAGTGTTGCCTGTAATAGTAGACCGGCAAGGGGAGATGGAAGTTTTCCAGGTGAGTAAAACTTATAAAAAACAATTAAAGAAAGGAATATTTGGAATAATGGAGATAAAAAAGCCTTCAATAAAAAAGTTTAATAAAAATAATATTGAAATGGTAGTTATTCCGGGAATAGTTTTTGACTCTCGGAGGCAAAGGATAGGGTTTGGTTATGGATATTATGATCGGTTTTTAAAAAAATTGAGAAAAGAAGTTTCCAGAGTTGGTTTAGCCTATGAATTTCAGGTAATAGATAAAATTCCCTTTAACAGGAAACATGATATAAACATGAATTTAGTAATTACCGAAAAAAGAGTAATTAGGGCTAAAAAAGTTGCCGGAGAAGTAATTGAAAGGAAAGAATGTAGTAGGATAATAAATAATAAAATAAGATAGAAAGGGGCGAATTATGAATAAGTTTAGTTTATGGACAATTGGTAGCCTTTTTTAAGGGACACTTTTAGGTTATTTATTAAGGCTAATTTATATTAAGTTTAATATTAATCTTTCAGAAAAAGAATCTAAAAGAATTTTAGAAGAGGCTGTTAGAGAAGCAGAAACAAAGAAGAAAGAGGGTTTTTTAGAGATAAAAGAAGAAAGACATCGACTTCGGATAGAATTTGATAAAGAAACACGTAGTCGCCGGGTAGAATTGAATAATGCAGAAAAAAGATTAATTCAAAAAGAACAAAACCTGGATAAAAAAATGGATATTTCAGACAGGAAAGAAAAAGAGGTTATAGTAAAAGAGAAATATTTGCTTAACCAGGATAAACAGCTTCGGGAAAAAGAGCAAAGGATAAGCAGACAGAATGAAGAACAAAAGAAGGTATTAGAACGATTGGCTAAGATGAGTTGTGAAGAAGCGAAGAAACTTCTCCTGCAAAAGATGGAGGAAACGCTGAAATACGAATCAGCTGTGTTAATAAAGAGAATGGAAGAAGAAACACGGGAAATAGCTAGTAAAAAAGCAAAAGAGATAATTAGTTTGTCTATTCAAAGATGTGCTGCAGAGCATACCGCGGATATTACGGTATCAACGGTTTCTTTATCCAGCGATGAAATGAAAGGTAGAATTATAGGTAGGGAAGGGAGAAATATTCGTGCTTTTGAAACGATTACAGGTGTTGATTTAATAGTTGATGATACTCCGGAGGCGATTACTTTATCTGCATTTGACGGAGTAAGAAGGGAAATAGCCAGGGTAGCTTTAGAAAGATTGATTAGCGATGGAAGAATTCATCCTACCCGCATCGAAGAAGTTGTAAATAAGGTAAGTAAGGAGATGGAGGTTTATTTAAAAGAAGTGGGAGAGCAAACGGTTTTTGAGTTAGGGATAGTGGGTCTTCATCCGGAGCTGGTAAGACTAATAGGTAGATTAAAATATCGAACCAGTTATGGTCAAAATGTTTTACAACATTCCAAAGAAGTAGCCCGTATTATGACTGTTTTAGCAGCAGAAATAGGGGTGGATATTACTTTTAGCAAACGCGCCGGGCTTCTGCATGATGTTGGAAAAGCTGTGGATCATGAGGTGGAAGGGTCTCACCCTCAAATAGGTGCGGATTTAGCTAAAAGATTTAATGAAGGAGATAAAATGGTTAATGCTATTTTATCTCATCATGAAGGGGGAGAAGAACCACAAAGTGTAGAAGCAGTATTACTTCAGGCAGCAGATGCAATTTCTGCTGCGCGTCCCGGAGTAAGAAGGGAAAGTTTAGAACGCTATTTAAAAAGACTGGAAAAGTTAGAAGGAATAGCTAATGGATTCCAGGGAGTAGAAAAAAGTTATGCAATTCAAGCGGGTAGAGAATTAAGAATTATAGTTGAACCGGAAGATATAGATGATAATAACGCAGCCCAATTAGCCAGGGATGTTGCTAAGAAGATTGAACAGGAATTAGAATATCCCGGACAGATAAAAGTTACTGTTATTAGAGAAATACGGGCAGTGGAATTAGCTAAATAATATCTAAATAGGGTTTTACTTTATTCAAAATAGAACAGGAATATATTTAAAAGATAGTTCCTGTATGTTTGTATTTGCCAGAGCAGGGTATTTTAAAATTTAAAAGGGTAAATTAATGAAATTATTGTTTATTGCTGATATTGTGGGTGAAGTGGGAAGAAAGATATTAAAAGAGTTATTGCCTCAAATAAAAAAAGAGGAACAAATAGATTTTACCATTGTTAATGCAGAGAACTCAGCCGGTGGATTTGGCATTACTCCCAGAGTTGCCGAGGAAATATTTTTTATGGGGGTGGATGTTATTACTTTGGGAAATCATACCTGGGACCGCAAAGAGGTTTTTGAAATTATAGGTCATCCCCGAATACTTCGTCCGGCAAACTATCCGCCGAATGTTCCCGGTAAAGGTTTTAATGTATATGTTCCCAGCTTTAAAGGAGTGAAAATCGGAGTAATAAGTCTTATGGGGCGGGTTTTTATGGCTAACATAGATTGTCCTTTTCGAAAGAGTGATGCTATTATCGAAGAAATAAAAGCGCAAACCCCTATTGTTTTTGTTGATTTTCATGCTGAGGCAACTTCAGAAAAATTATGTTTTGGCTTGTATCTTGATGGTAAAGTGAGTGCGGTTATTGGGACACATACCCATGTTGCTACTGCCGATGAAAAAATTTTACCACAGGGAACAGCATATCTTACCGATGTAGGTATGACCGGTCCCAGTGATTCGGTAATCGGAGTAAAGAAAGAAATAATTTTAAAAAGATATTTGACTAGTTTACCTATTCGTTTTGAAGTAGCCCGGGAAGGGCCTATTTTTGAGGGAGTAGTTATAGAGATAAATGAAAAAACAGGTAAAGCATTAAGTATAAAAAGAATTTCTAAAAAAGAAAAAAGTAGTTCCTGATTTCCATAAGAAAGAAAATTGTTTTTTTAATAGAGAATAAAATAGGAGGGTTTATGGATAATTTTACAGGAAAAATGGAAAATGAACGGAATAAGTGGCAGGTTCTTACTGAAAAGATACCGGGTTATGGGGGATATAAAGATAGAGAAAGAAGGCGGGATGCAGATAAATTAATTCGTGATTTTCTATCTAAACAACTCAATCAAGGGAAAGAATCGATAGCTCAAATTGCTTCGGAGAGGGTAGAAAAACAACAGTTATCAGGAATAGATAGGATTGATCGATTGACTAAAAAAATGGAAAAAATAGCGGATAAAATTCGCTTTGCTAATTATGGATATAGCGGTTTTTTTGATCAGGTTAAGATTGATGCTGAAAAATTGGATGATATTTGTCGATTTGATTATTCATTAATAGAGAAAGTTGAAGAATTGAAAAAAATGATAGAGGCAGTAAAAGAAGACGCGACAGAAGAAAAGATTTCTTTACTTTCGGAAAAAATCGAAAATTTAGATGATATTTTTTCTGAAAGAGAAAAAGGAATCATCACTTAAAAGAGCATAAAAATAGAGTTCTGCAAAATAACACATTCTGTCATTCCGC
>JAGLHV010000069.1 GCA_023143305.1 bacterium
TTTATTGAACAGGATGATGGTTCAGGAGATGTATTTGCACATTATTCTTCTATTGGTGGGGATGGATTTAAGACCCTTGCTGAAGGTGATGCGGTAGAATTTGACGTAGAAAATTCCGACCGGGGACCTAAAGCTTTGAATATAGTGAAAATATAAATTCAAAGTACAATATTTTTATTAAGTTAGAAAAAGAGGGTGGTTTTATTTTTAGAATTATTTCTCTGGAATTTTTAAAGAAAGGAGATTCAAAAAGATGAAAGGAAAAGTAAAATGGTTTAATGAATCCAAAGGATTCGGATTTATTGAGCGGGATGATGGTTCAGGAGATGTATTTGTACATTATTCTTCTATTGGGGGCAATGGTTTTAAGACGCTTGTTGAGGGTGATGCGGTAGAATTTGATGTAGAAGATTCTGACCGGGGACCTAAAGCTTCTAATGTAGTTAAGATATAGATAAATATATACTACTAGTCCAAAAAAAGCCTTCCTAAATTTTTTATTTAGGAGGGCTTTTTTATTGCAAAGGTGTGAAGTTTTATTTTTTCTTAAATTTACCGGAAGATAGTTAGGGTTTACTTTTTAGAGGAAATGTGCTAAAATGAACCTTGTTAAATACGTAAATTCATAGTTTATAATAGAAAAAATTTAATGACTTATTAAAAACAAAAAAATAGTTTACTATAAAATACGGAGAGAAAAATGATTAAATGGCTTTTATATAAAATTATTGGAAGTAAAAAAAACCGGGATATTAAAAAGTTGCAATTGATAGTTGATTCAATTAATAAATTAGAACCGTATTTTATTTCTTTGACCGATGATAAATTAGCAAAAAAAACAGAAGAATTTAAAACCCGTTATCAACAAGGGGAAACATTGGATGAGCTTCTTCCGGAAGCTTATGCCTGTGTGCGGGAAGTAGCTAAAAGAACTTTAAATATGAGGCATTTTGATGTTCAGTTAGTGGGTGGTATTGTCTTACACCAGGGGAAGATTGCTGAGATGAAAACAGGGGAAGGAAAGACATTGGTAGCCACTTTACCTTTCTTTTTAAATAGTTTAACCGGTAAAGGGGTTCATTTAGTCACAGTAAATGATTATTTGGTTAAACGTGATAGTGAGTGGATGGGTCCCATCTATAAGTTTTTAGGATTGACGGTGGGGGTAATTCAACACAATATGAATAATCGTCAACGGAGAGAAGCTTATAAATGTGATGTTGTTTATGTGACTAATAATGAAGCAGGATTTGATTATTTACGTAATAATATGATGGTAACAAAGGAAGACCGCATATTAACGGAGCACCATTATGCAATTATAGATGAGGTGGACAGTATTCTTGTTGATGAAGCCAGAACCCCTTTAATTATTTCAGGCCCAGCTGAAGAATCTACGGATAAATATTATATTGTCAATCGCCTAATTCCCCGTTTAAAAGGAAAATTTATTACAGAAACAGAAGAAATAGAAGCAAAACATGAAGATGTGGATTTAGGTAAAGGTTTTGATTTTTTAATAGACCAAAAGGCTCAAACGGCTGTTTTGACCGAGGAAGGGATTACTAAGGTGGAAAGTTTATTAAATGTAGAGAATCTTTATGATGATATTCAGTCGGAATGGACACATCATATAAGTCAGGCTTTAAGGGCGCATAATTTATTTAAGAGGGATGTAGATTATGTAATTAAAGATGGAGAGGTAATTATTGTTGATGAATTTACGGGAAGGTTAATGCCTGGCCGGAGGTGGAGTGAAGGACTGCATCAGGCAATAGAGGCCAAAGAAAATTTGAAAATTGCCGAAGAAAATCAGACTCTGGCTACAGTTACCTTTCAGAATTTTTTTCGCCTTTATAAAAAATTAGCAGGAATGACCGGAACCGCAGTTACTGAAGCAGCGGAATTCTGGGAGATTTATAAATTAGATGTTGTGGAAATCCCTACTAATAAACCTTTAATTCGAATTGGTTATGCTGATGTAATTTATAAAACGGAAAAAGAAAAAGATGAGGCTATAATTTCTGAAATTGAGGAACTATATAAAAAAGGAAGGCCTGTTCTAGTCGGTACCCGTTCGATAGAAAAGAGTGAACGACTGGGGATGATTCTTAAAAGAAAAGGGATTGTGCATAATGTTTTAAACGCAAAATATCATCAACGCGAAGCGGAAATTATTTCGCAGGCGGGTAGAAAAGGGGCTGTGACTATTGCTACTAATATGGCTGGCAGAGGAACAGATATTGTTTTAGGTGGAAATCCGTCGAATCCTGAAGAATATAAAGAGGTTGTTGAGTTGGAAGGATTACATATTTTAGGGACAGAACGGCATGAATCAAGGCGTATTGATAATCAGTTGAGAGGACGCTCAGGTAGACAGGGTGATCCGGGGTCATCTCGTTTTTATTTGTCATTAGAAGATGAGTTAATGCGTTTATTTGCCCAGGATAAATTACATTTAATGGATAAATTACCGTGGGAAAAAGGCCAGAATTTAGAAAGTACGTTTCTTTCTAAAATAATTCAAATGGCTCAAAGCAGGGTGGAGGCGGCAAATTTTGATGTAAGAAAACGTTTGTTAGAATTTGATAATGTAATGAATAAACAACGGGAGGTTGTTTATAATCAAAGAGATATAATAATAGAAGGAGAAGATTTAAGAGAAGAAATCTGGAAAATGATAGATGATTTAATAGATGAAAAATTAGAATTGTATACTTCGTCAAAAAGATATCCTGAAGAATGGAATTGGCAGGGGATAAATAGTTGGTTAAAACGAACATTTAATATAAATTTTTCTTTAGGAGAAGATATTGAAAAAATAAAAAAAATAAGTCAATTAAAAGAAATTTTAAAAGAGTCAATTAACAATGTTTATAATGAAAGAGAGAAAAATTTAGGTTTAAATATGATGAGAAATTTGGAACGGATGATAATGTTACAAATGATTGATACTTGTT
This sequence comes from bacterium, assembly GCA_023143305.1. GTDB lineage: Bacteria > CBDUZB01 > JAGLHV01 > JAGLHV01 > JAGLHV01 > JAGLHV01. The sequence goes on from JAGLHV010000069.1 coordinate 2,961, forward strand.
GGAAAGAACATCTTTATAACCTGGATCAGGTAAGAAAGGGTATATCTTTACGTGCTTACGGACACAAAGATCCTTTAATAGAATACCAGCGTGAATCTTATAATATGTTTGTGAGTATGATGAACCGTATTAGCGAAGAGACGGTAGAATATCTTTTTAATATGCAATTAGTGAAAGAAGGAGCAGGGACTGCTTCCCGTTTTACTAATTCAGAGGAATCAATTATTTTTTCATCACCATTTTCTTCTTCCGCCCCTTCTCCTTCAATAGCATCTCCCTCTTCTTCTTCTCCCCTGAAAAGTTCTTCTAAAATCGGTCGTAATGATCCTTGCCCTTGTGGGAGTGGAAAGAAATATAAAAAATGTTGTGGGAAATAAATGTTCAAAACTGTTAAGCTTGGAAAATTTTTTTTTACAATTCTTTCTGGGTGTTTACTTATCTTAATTTTTCCTAATTTTAATTATTCTTCTTTTGCCTGGATAAGTTTGATTCCGTTACTTATAGCCGTAGAAAAAGAAAACTTTAGTAGTGTTTTTTATTTGGGTTTTCTATCCGGAGTCATTGCTTATACGGGGATTTTGTATTGGTTGGGAGAAACCATGATTAAGTATGGCCAAATGCCGGCAATACTTAGTTATTTAATTTTGTTGGCTTTAGTTTTTTATTTAGCTGTATATGTAGGTGTTTTTTGTCTCTTATATAAATTTTTTGTTTTACATGTTTCTTCCCGGCTATTACATATTCTTTTTGGAGGTTTTTTGTGGGTTTTTTTAGAATTATGTCGTTCTTGTTTTTTTTCCGGTTTTCCCTGGGCACTTTTAGGATATTCACAGTGGAAAAATACATTTTTAATTCAAATTGCAGGAATTACCGGTAGTTACGGGGTTTCTTTTTTGATTGTAATATTTAATATTGCTTTGCTAAAAATATTAGATACCCAATGGCGGGGAGAAAAACTACGTAAAAAGATACAGATTATTATTATTGTAGGAATGGGTTTAAGTGTATGTTATAGTTATGGGTATGTTGTGATTCGTCAAGCAGAAAAGGAAGATAAATCTTCGGTTAAAGTGGTTGTTTTGCAAGGGAATATTCCTCAGAAAATGAAGTGGGATAGTGCTTATAAACCGCAAATTATGAGAGTTTATACTGAATTAGTAAAGAAAACAAAGTCTTTGAATCCACAATTAATTGTATGGCCGGAAGCAGCTATTCCCGGATATGTAAATTATGAACACGATTTGAGTCGTTGGCTGGAGGAACTAATAAAACAAAGTGGGTGTAATCATATTATAGGAGGGCCGGATATAAAATATAGTAAAAAATCTTTTGAAAAAGAAAGATATTATAATTCGGCTTTTTTGTTTTCGTCCGAGGGAAAAATATTAAACCAGCATGATAAAATACACTTGGTGCCTTTTGGAGAAATGGTGCCTTTAAGGTGGTTATTTTCTAAAGTAATAAATGTTTTAAATGAAATAGGAGATTTTGATAAAGGTAAAGAAATAAGGATTCTAAAATTACCGGAAATAGATGCAGGGGTGTTTATTTGTTTTGAAATTATTTTTCCTAACCTAATAAGGCGTTTTGTAAATAAAGGAGCAAAAATAATAATAAATATTACCAATGATGCCTGGTTTGGAAAAACTTCCGCTCCCTATCAACATTTTTCTACTTGTGTTTTTCGTGCTGTAGAAAATAGAATATATGTTGTTAGAGCGGCTAATACCGGTATTTCCGGGTTTATTGATCCTTTTGGAAGAATTAAAAAAACTTTTCCTTTATTTGTAAAAGGTTATCTCCATTATGACGTTTTTTTATCAACAAAAAAAACCTTTTATACTAAATACGGTAATGTTTTTGCTTATGGATGTTCAATTATGGTGGTAATATTAATGGCAATGGCAAAAAGAGAAGCACAAAAGAAAAAGGGTACTAAGTATTTTTTTAAAAATCTGGTAAAAAAATATTGACAATTAGTTTTCTTTTTAGTAAAATTCTGTGTATAAAATAAATAGAATTTTACATGTTGATGTTAAATAAATGTGGGGTTAAAAAGGGGAAAAACCAATACTTTCAGTGTAATGATTTGTTTAAGAAGGTGTTGGTTTTTTATTTTTATAGGGTATTAAGCTTTTAACATAGATTTAATAAAGGGCAAAAAAGAAGGAAGGTGAGAAGAGATGGAAGATAAAACATATTTAACTAAAAATGGTTTTGATAAATTAAAAAAAGAATTGGAATATTTAAAAAAAATAAAAAAACCACAACTGTCTAAAGAAATAGGTATTGCCAGAGAAATGGGTGATTTAAAAGAAAATGCAGAATATATTGCAGCAAAAGAGACTTTAGGTCATGTAATGGGTAAAATTATTCAGTTAGAATCAAAATTGAGTACGGCTAAAATTATTGATAAAGATAAAATTTCCAATGATAAAGTATGTATTGGTTTGACGGTATTAATTAAAGACGTAGAAACGAAAGAAGAATTGGAATATACTTTAGTTGGGACAGATGAGGTGGATTTTGCTCAAGGTAAAATCTCTATTAATTCACCTATAGCGGATGCATTACTGGGAAAAAAGATTGGGGACATTGTAGAGTTTAAAGCCCCGGCAGGAATTTTTAAATATAAAGTATTAAAAATATCAAAATGAAGTAATAATAAAATTATAAAGAGGGATTGCATATATGAAAAAAGAGATTTTAGTGGGGATTGTTATGGGAAGTGATTCTGATTTAGCTGTAATGAAAGAAGTAACCTATGTACTGGATAAGATGGATATAGGTTATGAAACAAGTATTATTTCTGCTCACCGAACACCACAGATAGCTCATGAGTATGCTATCACTTCCGAAGATCGCGGCTTGCAGGTAATTATTGCCGGGGCAGGAGGAGCAGCGCATTTGGCCGGGGTGATTGCCTCCTGGACGCCTTTGCCGGTGATTGGGGTTCCTATGCAAACGCAGAGTCTGGGGGGAATGGATTCTCTTCTTTCTACAGTGCAAATGCCTTCAGGTGTACCGGTCGCTACTGTAGCGATTGGTAAGGCCGGAGCAAAGAATGCGGGTATTTTAGCGGCGCAGATATTAGGGGTTAAGCTGCCCTTGATAAGAAAAAAAATTAAGGATTATAAAGAGGAAATAGCAGAAATAGTCTATAAAAAGAATGAAGCTTTAAAAAATGAGAGTCAGAATAATAATTGACAGTACTACGGGTTTAAGTTGTTTGACAAACAAATAGGATTTTGATATACTTTGTTTGTGTTTTTTTGTGCTTAAAACAAGGATTAGCATGATAGATTTAAGGAGGGAAGATAAATGATGAGAAAAAATATCGGACTTTTAGGTATAAGTTTAATCTTCTTGATGAATCTAATTTATTCTCCTGCTTTTGGAGGGGAAGAATGTTTAAATTTGGTTGATATCCCTACAGCAGGAATTTTAGGGTATGGAGAATATAATTTAAATTTTAGAATGTATTCACAAGGGAGTATCTTAACCCGTGCTATTTTTGGGGTCGTGGATAGATTTAATTTTGGATTTTATTATGATGTAGAACAAGTAATCGGAAGAGAATCAGCAAGAGGAAGACCTCCGCAATTATTTGTCAAATTTAGATTGTTTAATGGAATGGGTTTTTTTCCTGCTTGTGCTCTTGGATTTGATGGACAGGGATATGGAACTTATAATAGTGAAACAAATGAATATTCAGAAAGAGAGGATGGAATTTATTTGGTTTTTAGTAAGGAAGTATTTGTTCCCGGATTAGAATTTAGTGTAGGCTGTAATATTTATGAATTTGAAAATGCTACAATTGACGATGATTTGTATTTATTTACCGGGGTGTCTTATAATATGAGAAATAAAATTATTTTTTTAGCGGAATACGATAATATAAAAACAACTCCTCAGAATAGGTTTAATATGGGGTTACGCTTGTTTATGACTCCTGATTTTAGTGTGGAAATTTCCGGAA
>JAGLHV010000007.1 GCA_023143305.1 bacterium
TTTTATCTAAAACAAATTTTTTCCATCCATAGTTTTTATTCGCCCAAAATACTCCCCAAGTTTGTATCATTATAAACAGAAATATGTCTACTGTCAAGCTTTGTTTGGCAGAGGGTAATAATATCCGGTGGTTTAATAAAAAAGGTCTTTTCTTATTTTTTTGGTTTTAAAAAATAACCGTAGCTTTTAGGGACGAATATGTCTTTGAATTGGTTATTAAAAAAATCATCGGTCATTCCGGCGATAAAATCAACTATTATGCGCCTTTTATCCGTGTTTCTGCGATAATTGTCATCAATATCTTTCAAATAATGGCGATAAAAAGGAGACTCTTTGTTTTCACTTTTTAAATCGTGCAGAAATTTTTCAAATAATTGTCTAAACATATTCTCAATTTTAGGTGTTTCTTTTTTAATCTGCTCATTGGAATAAATATTGACCTTATTAAACTTTTTTAAATCCCTTAACGCCCTGAATATATCATGGCTAAAGGTTAAATAATCTTTATCGTAACTATTTTTAATTAAATCCAAAACCAGGGTATTTATTATTTTATCATTGGTGTTTCCGATAATTCGTCTAATACTTTCGGGAATATCCTTTCTTTTTATTACCCTCAAGGTAATGGCATCCTCTATGTCTCTTCCAATATAAGCAATTACATCGGAAATTCTAACTACGCATCCCTCCAGTGTCATCGGAAAAATTTTTTTGCTGTATTTTTCATTAAGAAAACAATTAAAATATTCTTCTTCAAATTTTTTCCAGTCCTTTGCATAATTTGGCCTATATTCCTTACTTAACATCTCACCGTTATGCGTTAAAATACCATCTAAGACCTGCAAGGATAAATTCAATCCTTTTCCGTGTTGTTCCAACTCCATTAAAAATTTTACGCTCTGGGCATTATGCACAAAACAACCTATTTTTTCTTTCTCGCATATCTCATTTAAAACTTTTTCCCCATCATGGCCGTAAGGAACATGCCCTAAATCATGACCCAGAGAAATAGCTTCAATTAAATCTTCGTTCAACTGTAACGACCTTCCTATTACCCTCCCTATTTTAGAAACAAATTGTACATGCAAGACCCGGTGAGTAATGTGGTCATTTTCAAACAGATAAAAAACTTGTGTTTTATCAATATATCTGGAATAAGCACGGGAATGAATAATTTTGTCTGTATCATGAAAAAAATTCGGCCGAATATTCATTCGGTCAGAGATTTTTTCTTTTCCCGGAAACTTTCTTATTCCCTTTTTACTCTTACAGGCATATTTAGCTAAAATTCTTCCTTCCCGATTTGCGTTATTTAGTACTATTTCTGAAAAAATCTCTTTGCTTTTCATTCTTTACCCCTTAACAATTATAATGACTTCTCCCCGTAGCAAGCGTTCTCAACTCAATACCATGTACTTTATGATTTTTTATTTTAAACTTCAAAATAATTTATTAGACAGGAATGTATATCTTTTTTAAAAAAATCCCTGACTTCCTCTTTTGCAGTAAAATACAGGCATTGCCATCCCCACTTAGAAATTTCTTTCAACATTTCCAATTGCACTTTTAGCCTGTTACTATCCGCTTTTATAAAAGGATCATCCATAATAAAAAAACCTTTATTCCCTTTCAGTAGTTTTTCTCCCAGGGCAAGCCGAATAGAAAAATATAATTGGTCATAGGCGCCTCCGGATAATTTTTCCGGTGATAAAAGCACTTTATCATTCCTTTTAACTTTTATTTTTCCTGTCTCCAGATTAAAAATCACCTCTTCATAACGGCCATCGGTTATTCGCCTGAAATACTTGGAAATATCACTCTTTTCCCCGAAAAGAAAAGAAACTTTTTCTCTTTCTTCCATTTCTATTTCTTCAAAAATTTTTATGCTTTTTAAAACACCGTCCTTTTTATTTTCTTTTTCTTCAATGAATTCGTGCATTTTATTTCTTACCGCATTTAAATCGACCGATGTCCTGCAGAACAAATAATCTGCCTCTAATTGCAAAATTTTATTTGTCTCTCGTTCTATCTCTTCTAATCTTTTTTGGAACTGTGTAAATTTCTGTTGTAATTTATTGATCTTTTCTTCATCTAAACTTCTTTCTTCTTTTAATCCGGAAACAGTTTTTTCATCGTATTCTATATCTTTGGCTTGATCTTTATACCCTTCCAGGCCTACAATCTCTCCCTGCCAATAATCAATTTTTTCCTTCAAATCCGATATTTTCTTTCCCTTCACTCCAAAAAGATTTTCTAAAATACTTATTTGTTCGCCCTGCACCCTTATTTGTTCCCGTTTTACTTTAATTCTTTCCGTATATTTTTGAAACACATGTTTTCCCGATTTTATTTTTATTCCCTCAATTTTTTTCTCACAATTTTTTATTTTTTCCTCGATTCCTAAAACCTGTTCCTCTTTTAACTCTTTAATTCTTATTTCTACCCTTTCTTTTTCTAACTTTACTCTTTTAAAGCCATCTACTTTTATAAAAAAATCGTCTTCAAATTGTTTAATATTATTAATAATTTCTTCTACCTTTTCTGCATCTAATTTAAATCTTATACTTGTTAACCTTATTTTTTCAAACATTTCTGCCAGGCGTCCTTTTTCCCTGACAAATAAAAATTTTAATCCTCCAAAAAAAAGGGTTAGTATAGAAAAAATTATTGTTAATCCATAAAGCAACTCTCCGGGATTAACGATAATTCCCATTAAACATATTCCGGCAAAAATCATTACCGTTATCCCGGCAAAAGTATAAAATTTATTTTGTCCTTTTTTTAACGCTAATTCACGATTTTTCATTTCGTAGTTGTTTATCCGGGGTTTGATTTCATTTTCTATTATTTTTTTTCTTCCTTCCCAAATATAAAACTCATGTTCTTTCTCTTTCAATTCTTTTTTTATTTCTCTTAATTCTTTTTCTTTATTAGTAAGGTCTATAAATATTTTCTCTCTTTCTTCCTTATAAAACTTTATTTTTTCTTCATTCTTTTCCCAAAATTTTTCATCTTCTTCACTAAACAACTCTAACTCTTTTGACTTTATTAAACTTGAGGTTAACCCAATTAGAGACTGTCTTCCTTTTTCAAATTTTTCTCTTTTTCTTGCGTCTTCCATCTTTTTGCTATGATACTTGTTTCTCTCCAGTTTTTCCCGGTATTGAGTATACCTTTCCTCCAGTTCGTTTATTTTTTCCTTTTTCATTTCTTCCGTTAACTCTGTAATTTTTTCCATTAAGTCTCTTGCTTTTTCTATTTTAGTTTTTAATTTTTCATCTTTAATATCACGAAAAACACCGCCGGAGGTTATCTTACCTAAATCTTTCAAGATTTCTTTTATTTTAGTTATCTCTTCCGTTTTTAAGCCGGTAAGCCGGTCGGTTACATTAGTATAAAATTCTGCTTCCGCATTAATTGATAAATCGCTGTTTCTGATAATAAAAACATTGCGGCATTCAGACGAAGTTAACCCGGCTATTTTTATTAAATTTCCCTTCTCCGGCAGTTTAAATTCTTTTCTTTTATTATCCTCTATAATTACATACCCTTCCGGATTTTCTTCCACCCGTTCTATGGTTTCAAAGTTTTTAACATTTCGCTTGAGTAACAACTTTACCAAAGCATCTATAGTAAGACTTTTCCCTTTTTCATTTCTGCCGAAAAATAAATTAAAATTATCCAATTTAATTATTCCACAGTCGGATAAAACCCCATATCGGATTATTGAAAACTCTTTTATTTTCATAAGCGCGCTTCCATTATTGCTTTTATTACCATATTATACATTTGTTTTTTCTTCTTCGGCGAATAATTACTTTTATTGAGTTTTTTAGTGAAATTTTTAAATAATTCATCTTCAAAAATCATCCGCACATCTTTAAACTCGTAATAAGCCTCGATACTTCTTCCGGCAATAATTTTATCTATCAGCCTTCTGAGTTCTATTTCATTCATTCCAACTGTTTCACTATTTATAAAACCCTTAATTATTAACTTCACCCGGGCATGGAGATGCAAATCATTAAAATGTTTTTCTACAATTTCCAATGGTTTTTTATCTTTAAAAGGATCAAACTCGATAACTACTTCTTCGAAATGCAGCGTATCCAAAAGATATTCCTGCGGTGGTTTTCCAATTTCAAAAATATTAACCTTTCTCATTCCCGTTTCTTTTCTCGTTATTGCTATCGGCGACCCCGGATAAACAAAATATCCCTGATTTTCCAACCTTTTAACTTCAAATCTGGAGTGAAAATGGCCTGCCAGAATATAATCAATTTTTAACCCTTTAAAATAGGAAAGCTTCACCGGCATATACCGTTCTTCTCCTTCATCTCCAAAATCCCTTCTGGAAAAAAAAGTATCCAGTAATTCCCCGTGATAAAGTAAAATATTTTTTTCTCCGGAATTTAACATCTTTTTTAAAGAATGTATTTTATCTATTATTTCTTCTTTTTCTATTTGCATAAAGGGCATTCCCCATATTTTTAGCTCTTTATACTGAAAGGGATGCATTAAATCAGATATAATAACCACCTCTTTACCAAAATCCAATCCGGGTTCATATGCTGACCGGTCATGATTTCCACAAATTAATACTATTTTAAAACCATTATCGGAGAAAATCTCTCTTATTTTCGGACGGAGATTTTCCGCATCAATATTTTTATCAAAAAGATCCCCGCTAATAACCAGCACATCTATTTTAACTTTTTTTCCGATACCGACTAAAGTTTCCAGTGTTCTCCACCGTTCATCTTCATAATTTCTTAAATGCAAATCTGCTGTATGCATTATCTTCATTTGAGTTTCCTTATTTAATTACTTTCCCTACCCACACACCAATATTATGGGTTAAAATTATTACAATCAAAACAATCATCAAATGTTCTATAATTACTCCTTTAGGACTTATTTTCTGTTCTCTGGCTAAATAGGAACTAAACACAATGAGCAAAAATATTCCCCAGATTATACTTGCCACAATAGCCGAAAAAAGATTCAAAAATAAAACCGGAATAATAAAAGACATAGCAAAAATAAATTTGCAAAAAAAAGTAGCAACGGTTGCCTCCCAAATTTCTTTCTCACAATGTTTATTTTCTGATTCTTCCGAAAAATGAATACCCATAGCATCTGAAAAAGCATCCGATATAGCCATTATAATAATTGCTCCCATAACAACAGACTTAGAATTTGTGCTGGCATGTAATCCTATAATTAATCCCAGAGTAGTAATTACCCCTGATGATAATCCAAAACTGAGGCCTGTCTTTAACGAATGTTTCATAAACTAATTTTCTCCCACTATTCACATAATAATTTTTTTTAAATCACTGTCCTCTTATAAAGTATATATCTAACCTTAGCCAAAAGGCAAGTATAAATTTTAAAAAGTATCTTTTGCTTGACAAATATATTTTTTTTTGTTTTAATCAGGTAGAGTAAAAATATAAAAAAGGAACTAAACAATGTCTAACAAAAAAGGTTTGTCCGACCAGCAAACATTAGTACTGATTAAACCGGATGGTTTAAAAAAATCATTAACAGGAAACATTCTTACCCGGCTTTCAGAAACAAAATTAAATATTGTAGGAACACGGGTAGTAAAAGTATCCCGCAAATTAGCCGAAGAACATTATAAACACTTAAAAGGAAAACCCTTTTATCCGGAATTAATTAAGTATCTCCAGGGTAAAATACATAAAAAGGAAAAAATTTTAGCTCTGGTTTATCAGGGAAAAAATGCTATTAAAAAGGTACGACAAATCGCCGGAGCAACTAATCCGGAAGAAGCCGGACCTACTACTATTCGCGGATCTTACGGCCGTATTACCACCAAGGGTGTTTATGAAAATGTCATTCATGCTTCCAGCAATGAAGAAGAAGCTAAACGGGAAATAAAATTATGGTTTAAGCCCAATGAAATTATTTACTAGGTAAATTACCTGCCATAACATTTCTATTAAACAAATTTAGTGATAAATAAAAATTATTTTTATTTTGTGTTCTTTTCTGAAAGGTAAGTTTTTTTTAATTTATTATAGGTTTCCCTAAGTGCTTCAGAAATTACTTTTGTTTGAGCAATCGTAGGCATAAAATTAGTATCCCCCTGCCATCGGGGAATGATATGAATATGAAAATGTTTTTCTATTCCCGCCCCGGCGATTTTTCCCATATTTATTCCAATATTAAAACCTTCCGGGCTAAAAGCTTTCTTTAATAAGCTTACACTTTCTTTCACTGTATGCATTAATTCATTAAAAACTTCTTTTTTCAGGTCTTCTATTTCTGCCAAATGTTCATTGGGTATAACCATCAAATGTCCGTTATTATAAGGAAATGTATTTAAAATAACAAAACAATTTTTTTTTCGGAAAAGAATATAATTAGCTTCATCTTGATTTTCGTTTATTTTTTTGCAGAAAACACATTTTTTCAATTTTTTCCCCCGAATGTATTTCATTCGCCAGGGAGCCCATAGTAATTTCATTCTTTCTTTTACTCCCTTTCCTTTTTTTTATAAATTAAGTTTTTTTACCAATTTAGCTGCTCTTTGTCCTTGCTGTTTGCACTGATTACAACTTCTCTCATCCGGTGCCGCAATTGCCACTGTTCCATAATGATCTCCTTTAGGATTACCTTCAATAATCATTCCATGTATCAAAAACACCTTTAATATATCCATAATTGTCGTCTCGTTTCCCCCACCCACATTATGGCTGGAAGAAAATGCCGCTCCAACTTTTCCTTCCAGTTTTCCGTGTAGTTTTACACTTTTATCAAAAAAATCTTTTATCTCCGCGGCCATAGTTCCATAATAAGTAGGAGACCCCACAATTATTCCATCTGCTTTGAGCAAATCTTCTATTTTTGCTTTTTTTACTTCTTTTAATTCTACCTCAACCCCTTCCCCAGTTACCCCTTCTTCTATTAATTTTGCCATTTTTTGAGTATTTCCCGATTGAGAAAAATAAATAATTAATATCTTCGGCATAAAAGTTCTCCTCTTATGTTAAATTGTGTTTAAAATTATTTTTATTTCCTAAGTAATATTTAATTCCGGCTTTCATTAAGTAAAAAATCGCAGAGTAAACGAAACCTTATGTAAGAAATCTGAATCGTTCATTAATCCAATTGCATAATCAAACTGAAATTCTTTAAACTCACATCCTATCCCGCAAGTATAAGTATCAGGGGTATATCCTAATTTATACCCACCTCTTAATAAATATCTATTTCCTTTCCAGTATTTCCCATATTCAAATCCCATTTTCCCTTTAAACTCTGTTTCCTTTGGTTTCTCCACTTCCAGAGAAAAAATCCACCCCGGAAAGGTATTACTCCTTGCGGGTGCTTCATCAAAAAAACTTAGAGTGTAATCCTCTTTTTCAAAATTTAACTTATACGCTATTCCCCCTTTAAAAGTAAGAGGTAAACTGTCTTTTTCCTGAATATATTTTATTCCTGTACCTAAATTTTGTAAAGAAAAACCAATATTTAAATTTTTTTCCATAAATCTATACATTACCCCTAAATCTACGCATACTGCCTGGGCTGTATATTCTTCTACCAGTGTAGACCGGAGCAATTTCACATTTCCTCCTACTAAAAAACCACCGTAAAGGTCTCGAGCATAAGATAACATCCCTATATAATCCTGTTGTGCATTAAACGAATGAGAACTTCCGTCTGAAGAATTTATTTTAATTATTCCCCCGTGCAAAGAAAGAAGTCCTATGGCTAAACTGCTTTCTTTTTCTTTTTTCAATGGTAAAACATAGCCTATAAACCCTGTCTGAATATCAGCTAATCCTTTAAAATACATTGCGGTCAATCCTTTCTTCTGAACAACCGCCAACCCGGCAGGATTACTAAACAAAGCATCGAGATCATCGCTGATCGCCACATAAGCTTCTCCCATACCAAACGATCTTGCCCCTACTGCCTGCCGCAGAGAAAACCCGCTGATTGTTCCCCGGCTATCATCAGCAAAACAAACTATTGCCCTTAAGCTAAAAGCGTACATTAAAACGGAAAGTATTATAATTTTCTTTCTTGTTTTTATCATTTTATCACCGCAATTTTATAGATTTTTTCAGTAATATTAAATCTAACCAAATAAATTCCTGCCCCTACTTTATCCCCTGCATCATTTTTTCCTGACCAAAAAACCCAATGGGAACCTTCTTCATAAGGGTCATCAGCTAAACTTTTTACCAGTTCGCCATCTATAGTGTAAATTTTTATTTTTATTCGTTTAGATTCAAATAATTGGAACCCTATACTGCACGTTTCTTCTTTATTCAGATTAATTAAATTGTTAATCATAGATACTTTTGCTGCCATAACATAATCACCTGTTTTTGGCCCAATGTAACCGGGATAAATAGCCCTGATGCCATCTCGATCGTCGAGACTTAAGCTTCTTTTTGTTGTGTCTCCATTCCAGGAATATCCATACATTGTTGCCTCACTGTCAGATGGATGGTACAAATCATCCAACCCCACAAAATGGCCGATTTCATGGGTAGCAATATTCTGTACATCAATTTTATTACTTTGACCTGAAGAAGACCACTCAAAATGTTCCCCGTTAAAAGTAATATCTACTTCCAGAATTTCGCCAGTAAGCTCATTAAACCAAATAGAAGCCATAGCTATTGCCCCATACCATTCTTCCGGCCAACCGGATTCAATCCAGACACAAAGGTTCGTACCATCAAAAGCATATGTTTCTGAACTTGGCCCTTTATAAGTAAAATCCATATATTGCCCCGAAACAGTTTCCCATGAATTAAAAGAAGATATTATCGCTGAATTTTCTCCGGGACAATCCGGCGTTCCAAAATAATTGATATAATAATCTACCGGAATATTATCCTTGTCCCATTTAATTCCCAGGATTTGATAAGAAAAACTGTAGGACACAATTACTCCTACTACAATAATTAATTCACCTATAATCTTTTTCCAAGATAACACTGTTAATTCCCCTCCCGCTCAAGCCCTCTGATAACTTGTTTAATGTTTCCTATAAATTGCTGTACTGTTAAATTATTTCTTTCTACCTTTTCGTTTTTTACTACAAATTTTCCCTGACACAACCCGGTTACATAAAATTTTTTTAATTGTTTTTTGTGTTTGTTTAAAAAAAGGATTACCTCTTCTTCTTCTTTAAATAAAGGCATACCTGCAATCTTTAGCCTTATATTATCTATGCTTCCCCCTAATTGTTTAATTACTATTTCTTCTCTTTCGCTTTCTCCTTTGATTATTTCTTTTACCTCTATCGTTATTTGGCTATAAATAAGTGTTTTTTTATCATTCCATTGACTATTAATTTCTTTTACTTTTCCTTTTATTATTTCTTCTGCAGAAACGGTAAGTTCTTTCACACTCTTTTTTAATACACCACTTGCTGAAAGAGGCAAGACAAAAAACATTATTCCTAAAATAGAAATTAAAAAAAATCTTTTCTTCTTCAAATTTAACCTCCTATTACAATACATAAACAAAACTCCTCTCCCCATTACCAAAAATTCTTTTCTGTTCTGTGTAATTTGCGTATTTAAAAAATACTTATTCTTATTTTTATTTGCTCAAATGCTTTAAAATTTCCGCTATAAGGATTAGTATATTGTTTCGTCTTAAATTCCAGAATCTCAGTAATAATCTTTAAAGAAGATAAATCTATTTCTTTCTTCTCTCCCTGTTTACACTCGCTGGCTAAAAACAAAATTTTTTCCTGACCATCTATCAATCTAATTCCTTTAACTTCTATTTTTTTACTATTTTTATTTTCCGAACTAACTCCTCCCTCAAACGGACTTAAAGTAAAAATTATTCTTTCCGTTGCTCCCGGATTAAAAAGTTCAATAGTAAGGAGTACACCTTGCTTTTCGTTTTTATAAAAAACAACTTTTTCTGTTTTCCTGCCCCTTCCGAAAAAAAAGAAAAAATCTTTCTCCCATAAAGGAATGTTTTTTCCCCGGGCAGTAAAAGTAAAATTAACTTTTCCTGCCTGAGAATGAGAGAGAATGTCCTGTTTAACAAATGCTTCCACAACATTTAATTTATTTGCAAAATTAATTTTTTTAACCCGACTGGAAGCCACCCCTTCCCTATCAGAAAAAACTTTTTCTTCCAGTATTCCTTTCCCCTGGATAAATTTGAATATAATCGGAACATTCTTTAAAGGGATTTCTTCTTCCAGCTGGTACATTAGTTTCACGGAAAGAGGATGTTTTAACCCTAAAATAGTTTCTCCTTTTTCATCGTAAGGCAATGCTTCTATCTTTATTTTTTGTAAGGTTCTGGTTGCTTCGTTAAGGATTGTCCGATAAAGGGTTTGTGCTTCTACTACTTCTTTTAAAACTTTTAATGCCTGTGCATAATTTTCCAGAGCACTCGCTACTTCTCCTTTTTGGACAAGTTTCCCGGCTAAATTAAACATTTCGCGGGCTTGATTTTTTTTACGGTTTTTCTCTGCCTGTATTCTCCTTTTTTCCTTTTCAATTTCCGAGCGGGGGTAACGCAATAAAATAAAGATATTATAAAAATGATCTCCCCTCTCTCCTTTCCATTGTTCGTAATACATTTCCTGGAGTTTTACCCCGCTGACTTTAGCTTCTCCCTTAGTTACAATCTGATCCATAATTTCCGTAGAAATTTCGTTCTTTTTCTCTTCATACCGGGTTTTGGCTTTTATCCCAAAATATCCAACAATTTCATTTACTGCACTCTGAATAGCACTTTTTTTTCCTTCTTCCAAAGTCCCAGCCCTCGTATTTACACCTACAAAATATAAAAAACGACTGTCTGCCTCCGGCGGCTTAGTCAACCATACCGGTTTCTGTTTTCCGGAAGAATAAATTAAATTGGAATTTTTTATTGATTTAGTACAACCAACAACCAAAAAAAGTAAACTTACACTTATACTGATAAAAAAAAGTCTTTTCATTTTTTACCTCTAACTTTCCGAACAAAGGTAATCGGAAATACCTCTTTCCCTTTACCCTCTATAAGGTTGAGTTTCTTCCGATTACCTTAATAAACTATCCCGCAGCAAGCTACGGGGAATTAAACCCGAGACCCTTCGACTCCCTTCAAGGGAGTTTATGCTAATCCCTTCGACTACTCAGCTGAAATGCTCAGGGCCAATTCGACTACAGAATTTTTGTCAGCAAGCTGAAAAAACTCTAATTCTCATTTAATTAAAAATCCTTTTTTAATCTGTAAGTCTTTTCAATAAATCTTTCGCTGTTTCTTCGGCCTTTTTATTGTTTTCTTCCCTGGCCTTATCCGCTAAATTTTCAATTGCCCGCCTTCTGGCTTCCTTATAGTCTCTGACTGCCATTTGAACAAGGGAAAAACAATTATAAGTATATTTTACCCCGTAGTCAGTAACTTCTTCTACTTTTTCATAATAATTCTCTTTGGGAAGCATTCCTCCTATTTCCAAATTATCCGTAACCATTGCTATTCCGTCTTCAATGAAACGGCCTAAATCATCCGGAGATAAATTTGCTCCGCGGGTATTAGAAACAAATTCTGTACGTGCCTTGGTTTTTATAGATTCTGCTACATTTTTTACTGCCTCTGCTTTTGCCTGTCTCAACCCTACACTGTAATCTCCTACACCTTTGACTCCACCGCTAAAATACATTATATCTTTTTTCTCTTCAAATGTTTTCATTATCCATGAAGGAGTTTTGTCAGGATTTCTTTCTACTATTACTTGTCTCCCTACAATTCTATCTTTTGATTTTCCGGCACACCCAACCAAAATTCCCAAACTTAATACAATTACCATAAATATGGCTAATTTTTTCATTCTTTTCTCCTTTTTTAAAAAATATTTCAGGCTTATCCTTTTTTTGATCCGGTTTGGTTTATTTATCACCTCCTTTTCCTCATCGTTTATTAATATTTTAAGCTATTTTTTTTGGTTCTTTCGTAAAAACCAACACCCCTTTTTTATGTCTTCATCAATTTTAGGATTCTCTCCAGGTCTTCTAATGAGTAATAAAAAATTTCTATTTTCCCTTTTTTTCCGCTATTTTTTATTTTCACCTTTGTTCCTAAAACATATTGTAATTTCTCTTCAATATTAACTATTTCCGGATTTTGTGTTTTTTCTTCTTTGGTTCCGGCTTGTCCCTTTTTAAATTTATATTTCTGAACAATTTCTTCCGTTTCTCTAACTGTCAATTTTTGAGTTACCACCTTTTGAGCCAATTCTTCTTGATTTTTTTGTTCCTTCAAGGAAAGTATTGCCCGGGCATGACCGGCAGAAAGCATCCCGGAAACTACTAATTCTTTTACTTTATCAGGCAATGTCAATAATCTTAAACTATTAGCCACCGTCGACCGGGTTTTGCCTATTCTTTTTGACAATTCCTCCTGGGTTAATTCAAATTCTTTACTTATTCGCTGATAAGCTTCCGCTTCTTCTAAAGGCTTCAAATCTTCTCTCTGGACATTTTCTATTAGGGATATTTCAAAAATCTCTTTTTCCGATATCTCTTTTACCAGAGCAGGAATCTCATTTAATCCAGCTCTTTGACTTGCCCTCCATCTTCTTTCCCCCGCAATTAATTCATACTCCTCACCTTTTTTTGAAACTAAAATTGGCTGTACAACACCTTTTTCTTTAATGGAATTAGCTAATTCCATTATTTTTTCTTCAGCAAAATGGAAACGCGGCTGATATTTATTCGGTTTTATTTTATCCAGGGCAATATTTATAATTGTTTTTTTTCCTTCGTCATCAGAAACAAAAGATGGAATTAACGCATCTAATCCTCGTCCTAAAACCTTTCTCATTTTTTTTCTCCTTTTTTTAGATTTTGGCAACTCCAGAGATTCTATTTATTCTCCTTTTTAGTTTTCTTTAATCCATTAAAATCTTAAAACCCAATTTTCTTACCACCATTCCCTACTGTTTTTATACTGCCAAATTGTTTTTCATATTTCTTTATATTATCTTCCAATGCCTGAAAAAATCGTTTTGCATGGCCGGGACTAATAATTACCCTATTTCGTACTTTTGCCTTTGGTGCCTGGGGTTGCAGATAAATAAAATCCATAGTAAATTCTGATTCCGTGTGTGAAATAGAAGCCAAATTAGAATAAATCCCTTGTGCTGTTATCTCATCTAAATCTATTTGTATTTTAATCTGTTTATCTTTATTCTCCTCTGACATTCTTTTTCTCCTTTTCAATTTTTTAACTGCTTAAATTTTTCATTTATCTCATAATTCCTTTTAATTCCTTCTGGTAAATAATAAGAAACGCCTGTACACATTGTGGATCAAACTGAGAACCTGCTTTTATTTCTATTTCTTTGAGAGCCATTTCGTCAGAAAAACTATTCCTACGATACGGCCTCTCTGAAGTCATTGCATCAAAAGAATCAACTACCGCAATAATTCTGCTGGCTAAGGGAATATCGTTACCTTCTAATTTATCCGGATAACCGCTTCCATCAAATCTTTCCTGATGATGTCGTATAACCGGAAGAACTTCCTCTAATTGTTTTATTGAACTTAATATTTGTTCCCCCATTACCGGATGTTTTTTAATTTTTTTCCACTCCTTTTCTGTTAAAGTTCCTTCTTTCGTTAGCACTGCTTCAGGAACACCTATTTTTCCTACATCGTGCAATAAAGCAGCTATCTCTATATTCCTCTTTTCTTTTTCTGAAAACCCGAATTTCTCTGCAATCAACACAGTATATTTTCTGATTCTCTCACAATGCCCTCTGGTATAAGGATCTTTAGCATCTATAGCTTCGGCAATAGATTTTATTGTAGACAAGAAAAGATCTTCTAAGTCTCTATATAATTTAGCTTTTTCGATAGCCATAGCTGATTGTCCGGCAAGGGAACTGCAAATACGAATATCATCTGCAGTAAAACTACCTTTCTTTTTCTTATTAATTACCTCTATTACCCCTACTATTTTATGCCCTACTTTTAAGGGGATGCAAAGCATTGATTTTGTTTTAAATCCTGAAATTTGGTCTACTCTTTTGGCAAAACGAGGGTCAAGC
>JAGLHV010000070.1 GCA_023143305.1 bacterium
GATAAGGTGGGTCATTCCTGCGAAAGCAGGAATCTATTGATATTTAAAAACATTATAGATTCCGCATCGTCCGCCTCAGGCGGAGCGGAATGACAGAATATTGTATTTTTCAAAACTCTTAAAATTGTCCTTAATTTCACTCCAAATTAATAATTTTTAATTGTAACAAAAACAGGTTTAAATTGCAAATGAAATTTAAAAAGGAATTATTTAATAACTTTTTGTCCTAAAATCCCATTCTTTTTGCTCAACATTACGGTGTATTCCTATCTTTCGGGAAGGAAATACTTTAAGATTTAACATAAGCCAGATTTCTTCTTCATTTGTCCTTTTCTTCCAGGAAATCCATCCTTCCCAGCAATGTAAATCTTTCCAGATAATAATTTCCCTTTCAATCGGCTTGGAATAATTTATTACACTAAAACAAAAGTCGTAACGGAAATTTCCCTCTAATTTTAATTTTTTAGGAATCAACCAAAAACCTATTCCTGTATTTATATCTATCATATCCGGACGGGATGATACATAATTACATCTTTCTTTAAAATACCATCTCTCATTCTTTTCCCATAAAAAT
Organism: bacterium; assembly: GCA_023143305.1. Lineage (GTDB taxonomy): Bacteria > CBDUZB01 > JAGLHV01 > JAGLHV01 > JAGLHV01 > JAGLHV01. The sequence goes on from JAGLHV010000070.1 coordinate 578, forward strand.
TCTCCCTGCAAAGATTGATTTTCTCCTTTGTCTATATTATAAATTTCTTTAAGATAAACTCTTTTAAGTAAACCTTCTTCCTGAGGGGAAACAAATTGCAATTCACTTATTAAATTATCCATTTTCCCTTTCCGTATTCCCCTAAAATTATAACCGGTAGAAACAATGAAATTCATATAAGGGTTAAACCTAAAAATATTTCTAGTAGACAATTTACTTAAAGGATCCAGATTCGGCCAATCCCCCTTTTCGTATAATATATCTTTTAAATTATAGGTTAAGTCTGTATCCAGCCACCAGACAGGACGAATTCTTAAATTAGTTTTGGTATTATACTGGTTTTGATGGGATTCTTCTTCTAAAAATTGATGAAAATCTACTTTCGGAGTCAATCGCATATATTTATTTAAAGAAAAACCGCCGGTCAATCCGAATTTCCCATCGGAAGAAAATAAATAATCACCTCTTACTGCCGTATAATGATTTTGAGCATTTAAAGACCCGAACCAGTAAATAGGATTATTTTTAATAGAAATCAATTTATGGGGAAAAAGTGAAAAACTAAATTCAGGAGCATAAACATATTCTTTCTGAAAAGAATCATCCTCCCACTGGTCTTTTCGCTTCCCTGCGATTGTAGACTGATATACACCTTTATTTAAAGTTAAAGATACATGCGATTTTAATTCCTCTGTTACCCTTGCTTCATTATAACCATAATTAAAAAATTCACCCTCGGAAGAGGAAATTTCACTCGGGGTATTAGCAAACTTATACTTATCATTAAATAAGCGGTCACTCATAAAATTTACATTTGCCGTCCCGGTTAGATATTGATTAAATTTTTGCCAATGCGAAACCCTGTTATTCCATCTTTCTATCTGCTTATCTTTTTCTTTAATATAATAAGTATAAACCGACCCCTTTGTCTTATCAGGCACATCATAATCAAATTCTAAACCAACCCCCACTCCTTTATTACTCATACAATCCAGATATAATTTACCATAAGTATATAAACTTAAAGGATAACCAAATTTAATCTTAACAAATTGTCCCTGTTCACTATTAGAACCTATACGTATATCTAATTTATATTTTTGTTTTTTCAACGGTTGGATATAAAACGGTAAATATAAAATCGGGACTTTTCCTACATAAAAAAGTACATTATAAGCAATAATTTTTTTTTTGGGATAAATAATAATTTTCCGGGCATGTAAAGAATAATGGGGGGAATCTAAATCACAAGTACTAAAAAAACCTCTATGAATTATAATTTTCTCCGGTCCTTCTTTTTGTATTTTCGGCCCTCCGCAAAACCAGGGAGGACTGGAAAATCTTGCCTTTTCAATCAGGCCTTCTTTAGTTTTTAAATCATAATCCATCCTTTCACCTGAATATGTTCCTCGCTCATCTTTTAAAATTACTTCTCCTTTAGCCTGTATTTTCCTATTTTCAGTATTAAAAGCAGCTTCGTTACAATTAAGCTGCACATCCCCATAATTAATTTTCACATTTCCCCGGGTATAAATATTTTTTGATTCTTCGTCATATTCCACATAATCAGCACGAAAATGAAGAACATTGTTTTCTTCTCCATAAATATTTATTCCCGGTCTAAAAATAAAAAAAGCCATTAAAAAAATGGCCGTGTATACTTTTCTTTTCATTTAAAATTTCCTTAAATCAATATTTTAAATTAAAAGTATCTTATCAATAATAAAGCAACGAAGCCCCTATTACTCCGGCATCTTCTTTCAATTTACCATGGACCAACCTTACCATTCCGGGTGACTTACCAAAAACCCTTTTCTTTAAAGTATCCTTTAAAGAATCGAATAACACCTCTCCTGCCTTAGAAATTCCGCCGCAAATCACAATCATCTCTAAATCTAAAAGGGTACTTACACTGGCTAAAATAATCCCTAAATACTCTCCTGTTTCTGCCCAGATTTCTTTAGACAATTTATCTCCCTGCCTTGCTGCTTTTTCTAAAAGCCGGGGAGTTACTTTTGACCAATCCCCTGATACTTTATCCTTAATAATAGACTTCTCCCCTTTTTTTATTTTCTTAACAGCTCTCTCCACAATATACGACGCTCCCACATATCTTTCCAAACAGCCGTAATTACCGCAATTACATTTTAAACCTTTAGAAAATAAAGTCATATGCCCGATTTCTCCGGCTTTCCCCTTCCAACCGTGATAAATTTTATTATTAATAATAATTCCTCCGCCCACTCCTGTTCCTAAAGTTACACAGATTAAATTATCTACTCCTTTAGCCGGTCCTAATTGATGCATATACCAGGCTGCAGCATTAGCATCATTTTCTAAGATTACCGGCAAGTTAATTTTCTTTTTTATCTTAGCCACCAGAGGAACATTTTTCCAGAATAAATTAGGCGAAAACCAAATTTTTCCCTCTTGATGATCAACTTCACCCGCTGCTCCGATTCCTATACCATTTAATTTATCCGGAGAAACACTTTTCATAAGTTCCGTAATTAATATAATTACCCGATCGATTATTTTATCAGGACCGTCCACAACCCTGGTCGGGGCTTTTATTTTATTTATAATATTTCCTTGATTATCCACTAAAGCAACTTTAATATTGGTACCTCCTAAATCTACACCAATAGTATACTTTTTCTTCATTTGTCCCCTTTCTCCCCTTTCATCCTTTGTTAAAAATTTTTTTAGATATTTTTACGCTTTTTTTTATATAATTGTTACAGCTTTCTCTGTTTCCTTGTCAGTGATATCTTTTAGTTTATCCATATCGAAAATATGGATTTTTTTCATATCAAACACCAATTCAATTTTTTGTGCCAATTTAGCTTTATTATTAGCATCTACCCTGCTAATAAAAAAATCTTTCCCCGGACTCGTGCGCATATGCAGATAAATTTCCGCCCCCAGCGGTTCTATTAACTCTACAGTAGCAATAATGGTATTATCTTTCGTTGCATTCCGGGCATAAAGCTTATCATAAATATCCTCCGCTCTTATACCCAACACAACTTTTTTATTCAAGTACGGACGAATAGTTTCTTCCATTTCTTCTATTATTTTAACTTTAAACATCCCTTCATCTAAATAAAGTCCCTCTTTCCCTTTTATTACCGTACACTCCATAAAATTCATAGGAGGACTGCCGATAAATCCTGCTACAAATTTATTTTCCGGGTTTTTATATAAAGACATTGGCACATCTACCTGCTGAATTAACCCACTTTTCATTACCACAATTTTATCTCCCATGGTCATTGCTTCTACCTGGTCATGAGTAACATAAATCATTGTAGTTTTTAGAGCCTCATGTAATTTAACTATCTCCGCTCTCATTTCCATTCTGAGTTTTGCATCTAAATTAGATAACGGTTCATCAAAAAGAAATACCTTGGGTTTTCTAACAATGGCTCTTCCTACGGCTACTCTTTGTTTTTCTCCTCCTGAAAGAGCCGCAGGTTTTCTATCCAATAAATGAAAAATACCTAAAATCTTTGCTGCCTCTTCTACCCTCTGTTTTATTTCTTCCTTTGGAAATTTTTTTAATCTTAAAGCAAAAGACATATTTTCATAGGCATTCATATGCGGATAAAGGGCATAATTTTGAAATACCATAGCAATATTCCTGTCCTTAGGCGGAACATCATTAATCAATTGATCCCCTATGTAAATTTCTCCCTCGGTAATTTCTTCCAATCCTGCTACCATCCGTAAACTGGTGGATTTTCCGCATCCCGACGGACCTACCAGCACACAAAATTCTTTATCTTTAACTTCTAAATTAATATTTCTACATCCTACAACATCTTTTATTTCTGTTTCACCATTTTCATTTTTTACGCGTTTTTTAGGATAAATTTTGGTTACATTCCTGAAGGTTACACCAGCCATTGTTTTACTCCTCCTCTTTCTCTATTCTTCTCCAATATTTTTTTTACTTCTCCTACTAAATATAAAGACCCTGTTACTAAAATTAAAACATCCTCTTCTATTTTATTAAATTTATTTCTTTTTTGTTTATTATAATTATAAAATAAAAAAATTTCCCTGAACATCATTTTTATGTCTCTTCCAACCTCTCCCCCTATTATTATTTTTTCTTCCGGTAAAAATTTAACTGCGTAAGAATAAATTTCCTTCGGCTCAAGAGCTCTTTCAGTAAATGGTTTAGTGATTATAAGTTTATCTACTAAAGGAGATAATATTTTTAACATTTTTTTTGTTTCTTTATCCTTTAATACTCCCAACAAAACAAAAAGTTTACTGTAAATCACCCCCTGTCCTCTAAGAGCATCCCGCAAAGCACAAAAAGCCGACGGATTATGAGCTCCATCCAGTAAAATTTTTATTTTATGATTCTTAAAAAAAGGTACTTCCAACAGTTCCAACCTGCCCGGCCAAAAACTCTCATACAAACCTTTATAAATTTGCTTTTTATTTATTTGAACATTATAAAAATGTTGCAATATTTCAATACAGGCTAAAGACAAAAGAGCATTTTCTATCTGGTGTTTTCCAATAAAGCGTATTTTTATTTTTTTATAATTATTAAAAATACCTTGATAATCAAACTGCTGATAAGTTAATATCCTTTTAACCAAACAAATTTTTTCTTTCTTTCTAATTGACCTAAAATCATTATCCCGGCAAAACAATCTTGCTTCTTTCGTTTTACAAATTTTTCTAATCCGTTCAAAAGAACTTTTATGCTTTGCGCCGGTAATGACCATCCCTTTTTCTTTAATAATTCCTGCTTTTTCTCCGGCAATCTTAGCTAAAGTATCACCAAGATAATCTTTATGTTCATATTCAATATTAGTAATTATAGAAACCAAAGAACCCGACAAAACATTAGTAGCATCCAACCGGCCGCCCATCCCGACTTCCAGCACTACAAAATCTACTTTTTTCCGGTAAAAATAACAAAATGCCGCTATTGTAATAAATTCAAAATAAGTTAATTTTATCGACAGGTGCTTACAGATACTATCAATTTTTTTAATTAAATTAACAATTTCACTTTTACCAATCCATTTCTCATTTACCCGAATTCTCTCCCTAAAATCAATTAAATGAGGTGAACTGTAAACCCCTACCTTATATCCGGCTTCTCTCAAAACAGAATAAACAAAAGCAGTAACAGACCCTTTCCCATTAGTGCCGGCAACATGAATGACAGAAAGGGTATTTTGAGGATCTCCTAATTCCCTTAAAACCTTCCTTACCCGCTCAAGCCCAAATTTTATCTTTTTATTTTTTAAAAGAAATAAATACTCCAGAGTTTCTTTATAAGTCATATTTTACCGTAAATAAATTATCTTAACCTCAAAATCTTACATCTTTCATGAAAACAAATTAGACCCGGACTTTATCTTTATTTTCGAAAAATTCTAAAAGCTTAATTATTGTATTTCTCATATCTTTTCTTTCTACTATTAAATCAACTATGCCATGTTCTAAAAGAAATTCTGCACTTTGAAATCCTTCCGGAAGTTTTTGTTGTATCGTTTGTTCAATCACCCGCGGCCCGGCAAAACCAATCAATGCTTTAGGCTCAGAAATTATAACATCCCCTAACATAGCAAAACTCGCACTTACCCCCGCCGTAGTAGGATCGGTCAATACAGAGATGAAAGGCAACTTCTTCTTATTTAATTTTGATAAAGCAGCACTTGTCTTAGCCATTTGCATCAGGGAAAACATTCCCTCTTGCATCCTTGCCCCTCCGGAAGTAGAAACAATAATCACCACCGTCTTTTTTTCAATTGCTCTTTCTACTGATCTTGTAATCTTTTCTCCTACTACTGATCCCATACTTCCACCCATAAATCTAAAATCCATAACCCCTATACTTACATTATGTTTTCCAATCTGTCCTTCACCGGTAAGAATGGCATCAAAAAGATTTGTTTTTTTTCTTGCATCTTTGAGCCTTTCTACATATTTACGGGTATCATGAAAAGAAAGAGGGTCATTGGATTTCATACTAACATCACATTCTTTAAAAGAGTCTTTATCCAAAAGAAAACCAATTCTTTCATACGCAGATAATCTAAAATAATATCCGCACTTCGGACAAATTTTAAAATTCTTTTCTAAATCTTTATTATATATTATCTCTTTACATTTCTTACATTCAGTCCATACCCCTTCAGGAACACTTTTTTTCCCTTTTGGACGTTCTACAGCCATTTTTTATTCCCCCTTCTTTAAAACTTCCCGCCTTATCCGCCTAAGGCGGAGCGAACAAGCAAACTCCCAATTTTTTTTAAAACTCATTTTTTTATC
>JAGLHV010000071.1 GCA_023143305.1 bacterium
ACAGAGCCAGAATGGAAGCAAAAGAAAAGAAAATGGAAAAGCTTTTATATAAAGAAAAAATTAAGCAAGAGGAAAAAGAAGAGAAATTCGAGAGGCCGGAAAGCCAGGGATCCAGTGATGCTCCCGGAGGCAGGTCAGGTGGAGGGAGAGGTAAAGGCAAAAAATAATATTCAACCTAAGCCAAAAAGATAAAAAGTCAGAGTTATATATTCTATAGTATAATTGCAGTAGTCCGTTATTAAGTAATGGCGGATTACTGCAATTTTTATTTCCTTTTCAGTATGAGTCATCATATAAAACTGGTACCCCTTATATGAAACAGACGAATGAATGGGATTTTTTTCTTGACAAACATATGAATAAATGTTAATATGTTAATATGTTAATATGTATATAAATTAAAGAAAGAGGGTAAATATGGAAAAATTTATTAAGTTATTTAGTGCTTTATCGGATGAAACCAGATTGCGTATTTATTTGCTGCTATTAAAGGGAAAACTATGTGTTTGTGAATTGATAAATATTTTAGATATGGAACAATCAAGGATTTCACATAGTTTAAGAATTTTAAAAGAAGCAGGGTTAATTAATAATCAACGGGAAGGAAAATGGATTATTTATTCGGTAAATCCAAAAATGATTAAGAACCAGATAATTCAAGGACTGAAAAAAGATGTAAGCTTGACCGGTAAGGACTTGCAGAAGTTAGCTAAATGTAAAAAAGAGAACATAAGAGAAAAGTGTGGAACAAAATAATAAATTTAAAATTGAGAAAGGACTATGAACGATGAAAGAGAGATATAAATTTTTATTGATTCTATCCATTTTTTTAGCAGCGTATTTTATTCCTTTTGCCAATGTTAAAATTCAGACTGCCTTGATGGAATCTTTTTTAATGATACAGGAATATGCCAGAGAACACGTTCTGCTCTGTCTTGTTCCTGCTTTTTTTATTGCCGGAGCTATTGCCAATTTTATCAGTCAGGGTGCGGTTATAAAATATTTTGGCAATAAAGCCAATAAAGTATTAGCGTATTCTATAGCTTCGGTTTCAGGTACAATCTTGGCAGTTTGTTCCTGCACGGTATTGCCTCTTTTTTCCGGTATTTATAAGAGAGGTGCAGGGATAGGGCCGGCAACGGCATTTCTTTATTCAGGTCCGGCGATTAATGTGCTGGCAATTATTTTAACTGCGCGTATTTTAGGATGGGAACTGGGTTTTGCCCGGGCTCTTGGCGCTGTTATTTTTTCTATAATTATCGGATTGAGTATGCATTTTATTTTCTATAAAGAAGAAAAAAACAGAAATGCCAACCAGAACCTGGCTATTCCGGAGGAGGAGAAAGAATTAAGGCCTTTATGGAAAACGACTTTTTATTTTGCAATAATGGTTGCAATCCTTATTTTTGCCAATTGGACCAGGGATGAATCAATAAAAATCTGGCAGGCAATTTATAATATAAAGTGGGTTATCACGGGAAGTTTACTGGTTATTTTAACCGGGATGCTTTATAAATGGTTCAAAAAAAAGGAACTAAAAGAATGGACATATTCGACATGGGGATTTGCCAAACAAATATTGCCATTTCTTTTTGCAGGAGTTTTTGTTGCCGGGTTTTTATTAGGAAGGCCCGGTCATCAGGCATTAATACCTGCTCAATGGATAGAGAAATTAGTCGGGGGGAACAGTTTATGGGCTAATTTTATTGCCTCTATAGCGGGAGCTTTAATGTATTTTGCCACTTTGACGGAAATACCCATACTTCAGGGATTGCTGGGGGCAGGGATGGGTAAAGGCCCGGCCTTAGCGCTTTTGCTGGCAGGTCCGGCCTTAAGTTTACCCAATATGCTGGTAATAAGGAATGTTATGGGAACGAAAAAAACACTGGTATATATTTTTCTGGTAGTGGTTATGGCTACATTTAGCGGGATGATTTTTGGTTTTTTATTTGAAAGTTAGAATAAAAAAATTGAAATATAAGGAGAAAAAGTAATGAAAATTGAAATTTTAGGGACCGGTTGTCCCAAGTGTAAAAAAGTAGCCGAGCATACAGAGCAGGCAGTAAAAGAATCAGGGATTGAGGCAGAGATAGTTAAAGTAACGGAGATTGCAGATATTATGAAAAGGGGAGTAATGCTTACTCCTTCTTTGGCTATCGAAGGGGAAATTAAAAGTAGCGGTAAAATACCCAGCGTGGAAGAAATTAAAAAGTGGTTGAAGAGGTAGTTTAAGGGAGATTATTTTGGTAGAAAAAATAAAAAGGAGAAAAAAATGGATTATAAAATATCAAAAAAAATTTCCTCCCTGCTAATAACTGGCACATTGTTTTTTTTAATGGGATGTAGTAAGAGGGAAGAAGGAACCGGTCAAGAAAAAGCAGATTCAAATGTAAAAATATTACAAGGAGAGATTATAGAGGAAAAAGAAGAAGTTGTTACCAGCGGTATATCTGAGGAATTTCTCCGGGAAAAGACAGACAATAAAACAGAGGCAACAGAAAGAAAAGTGGATAGGGTAAAGCAGGAAAATCCGGGAAAAGAAACTAAAAATGAAATAAAACAGCCTAAACAGGAGAAAGAAGACATAAAAGTTACTTTTATAGAATTGGGATCAATAAAATGTATTCCCTGCCGGATGATGGAGCCGATTATAGAGGAAATTAAAGAGGAATATGCCGGACAGGTGAAAGTAATTTTCTATGATGTTTGGACTGCGGAGGGAAGACCTTATGCCCGGAAGTATAATATCAGAACGATTCCTACACAGGTATTTCTGGATAAAGACGGAAACGAATATTTTAGACATCAAGGGTTTTTTGCTAAGGATGAGTTGATTGAAGTTTTAAAGAAGGAGGGAGTCAAATAGTGCTCAGAACCATGTTTGAGTGGTTATCCAATGCTCTTCAATCAGGGCCGATTATTGCGATAAGCGCGTCTTTTATCTGGGGTGTATTAAGTATATTGTTAAGTCCCTGTCATCTGGCCAGCATTCCTTTAATTGTAGGCTTTATTGACGAACAGGGTAGAATATCTACCAAAAGAACATTTCTTATAGCCACGCTTTTTTCTTCAGGTATCTTAATAACTATTGCTGCAATAGGTTTAATCACCGGCCTTTTGGGAAGGATGCTGGGGGATATAGGCCCTTATGGTAATTATTTTGTTGCGATAATTTTTGTTATCGTAGGCTTTCATCTTTTAGAGATTATTCCTCTTCCTTTTTTTGGAAAATCAGGTCAACCTGCATTCAAGAGAAAAGGCTTATTGGCTGGGTTTATACTGGGTCTCGTTTTTGGTATTGCCCTGGGTCCTTGTACTTTTGCCTATATGGCACCGATGCTGGGTGTTGCCTTTAAAGTAGCATCGACACAATTTTTTTACGGAGTGACATTGTTATTTGTTTACGGTATTGGTCATTGTTCGGTAATCATTTTTGCCGGAACCTTTACCGGGGTGGTACAACATTATTTAAACTGGAATGAGCAATCCCGGGGAGCAATAATTCTTAAGAAAATATGCGGGATATTAGTCATTTTAGGGGGAATATATTTAATCTGGAGTGCTTAAAGAAGGTTGGTTATTATTAAAAAAAACTAAATATTCAGTAAGAGGGGGAAAGATATGGATTGGAAAATATTTACGGCAACCTTTGGAGCAATATTTTTGGCGGAACTGGCAGATAAGACCCAGTTAGTGGGGATAGGAATGTCTGCAAAATCAGGAAAACCATTAACAGTATGGTTGGGGTCTATATCAGCATACATAATTGTAACCGCCATTTCCGTATTAATCGGTGCGACATTTGGAAAATATATAAAACCGGAATTGATACGATATGTAGGAGCTTCAATATTCATTGTAATCGGGATGTTAATGTTTTTGGATAAGATTTAATCGTTTAAAAAAATATTAGATTTATTTAACTTTATCTTTCTTTAAAAATCAACTACTCCGCAGCAAGCTGCGGGCCCCTTCGACTCCCTTCAAGGGAATTTATGCTGAGTAAAACGAAGTGCTCAGTATCAATTCGACTACAGAGTTTTTGTCAGCGTAGCTGAAAAACTCTAAGTCTCATTAAATTAAATTCTTTAAATTAGAGTAATTATAATTTAGCAATTGACATTGAAGAGGAAGATTAAGTAATATATTAATATGGAACAAATATATAAAATTGAAGAATATAAAGACACCCAATCCTTTAATAAATTATACAAGGATTTAATGGATCCGGTCTGGAAAAGTGGGTATGAAAAGCAAAGTATGACAGATATAGATGTTGATTTTTTAGAATGGATTTTAAATTCCTCCGGAAGCAATATTAAGTTTAATATAAAAACACAAAATAAAATAGTTAGTTTTATTGGCGGGTTTAGAAGAAAAGTCAGGTTTTTTAATCAGGAATTAGAAACCTACATAGGGGGATTGTTTTCGGTTCACCCGGAATATCAAAGGAAAGGGTTGGGGTATAGTCAATTTTTAGAAATGGCTAGGGAAATGATAGATAAAAGAAAGTGTCCTTGTTTTTTTATTTATCTGGATAAAGGTCATTCCTCGACTTTGCTTTTAAAAAAATTTGTCCGAAAAGAAAATTATGGGGTAAAAAAACTGGCCACTTTTAATTTTTATGTAAAAATTTTAGATTTGGAAGAACTAAATCAATGTGAACCTTTAAAAGGTTATGAAAAAATATTTTTTTTAAAACCCTTTAAAAACTGGATAGAAAAAGTAAAAATCGATGAATCCTATTTCCCCAATATCAGTTTATTAAAAGAGAGCGATTTAGATCAATGTCAAAAATTATTAAATTCATACGCAAGAGATAAAAAAATAAAGCTGGCCAGAATCTGGGATAAAAAAGAAGAGCTTTTTAGACAACTTACATTCAAAAATAAAGCAGAAACATTAATATTTAAAAAAAACAATCAAGTTCAGGGAATTATAAATTATTATTATATGACTTTAAGAGGAAAAACAAATATTAAGATTGCTGTTTTGGAAAATATTCATTTAAAATCATTAAGCCAAAACGAACAAAGATCTTTCCTTTCTTTTTATCTTAAACATATAAAACAGAACGGCTGTTCTGTCTCGATTGGTTGTAACTTCACCTATTTTGACCGAAAAGTCTTCCGGCATTTCCATTTTGTGCCATATTCCCGGTATATGCATTTCGTTGCTATCGGTAAAAAAGATTATTTATCAAAATTTAAAAAATTAAAAAAAGATGATATTTATTTTGACCTTAAATAAGGATAAGAAAATGAATAAATAACCAAAAGAATCATCAAGAAAGAAGGGAATTAAATCAAAGATAGCGTTTTATTGATTAAGAAAAAGCCTAAAAAGGAGAGCTAAATGAATATCAAAATTATTTTATTTCTTGTTTTTTTGGGTGTTTTGATTTTAAGTGTGCCTGTTATAATTGTCTTACTTTTTTATGATTCTTTAATTAAATCCGAAGAGCAGGTAAAAGAAGCTTGGGTAGGGGTGAAAGGAGTATATCAAAGGAGATTAGATTTAATCCCGGATTTGTTAGAAGTAGTAAAAAATTATGCCGGGAGTGAAGAAAAAACGTTACAAAATGTTACCTATACTCGAGAAAAAGCCCGGAAAATGACGGAAAGTATTGACAGACCGGTTTTATCCAAAGAGGCAAAACTTAATGAATTTGTAGAACTTCATGACAAGCTGGTTTCTGCTATAAAGGTATTATGGGTTTTACCAACGAAATACCCGGATTTAAAAAACGATGTACCTTTTTTTACTATTCGGCAGGAATTAGATGAAATAGAAAATATAATTCCGCTGAAAATCAGGGAGTATAACAAAGAGGTAAAGAATAATAGTTTAAAAATTAGAAGTTTTCCCTCAAATTTAATTGCCTGGGTATTTAAATTTAAAGAGAAAAGTCATATTAAAGTAAAAGAAAAGGAATCGGAGGCATAACCGGGGAATTCGTTTGATTTTTATTTACGCCTTACCGGGTTCGTTTACCAGTATACCGGTAGCTAATTTTATTAGGAGGAAAAAGTGAAAAAAATAATATCTCTTGCAATAATTTTGATTCTTTTTTCATGTAATATTTTTTTTGCATCTTCTAGTGGAGGTGTGCCTAAACCCTTCTGTAAAATTTCAAAGTAGTAAACTTTCAACTTATTCTTATACATTGGTTTTAAAAGAAGATGGAACAATTGAAATTATAAATGTAACAAAATAAAAATCTTAACAAAGCACAAGGAACATTTCTAGTTAATCTTTTTTTCCCTTTCCTGAAGAAAAAAATCCAGCCTTAGTTTTAAAATTTGAATTGAATAAAAGGGTATTTGCTGGGTTTAATAATAATTCTTGACAAATAATTATTATTAAACTATAATGATTATTGTTTAATAATAGGGAGAAAATTTATGAAAAACATGCAGGAGAGATTAAAAGAGAAAAAGGTTGTTTTAACTCCTCAGAGATTAGCTATTGTAGACTTTCTCCAGAGGAGTAAAATCCATCCTACAGTAGAAGATATTTATAATAATCTTAAAAAGAAATATCCTACTATGTCCTTAGCTACTGTTTACACTAGTTTAGAAATTCTTAAACAGGCAGGAGAAATTCAGGAACTTACTATTAGAAAGGAAAAGATTTGTTTTGATCCCAACCCTAAAACACACCATCATTTTTTTTGCCGGGAATGTCTAGAGGTTTTAGATGTTGACATTAGTTGTCCCCTTGCTCGCCAGGGATCAGTGGAAGGACATAAAATTGAAGAAGTGCAAGCATATTTTTACGGTATCTGTTCTATTTGTCTTAAAAACAAAA
>JAGLHV010000072.1 GCA_023143305.1 bacterium
TGCCTTACCAGATACTAATATTAACTTAGAACCTCTCATTACTATATATTCAAAACATCGGTTTACTTTTTTGTAAACAGGTAATAATAATTTTTTAGGGCCTTGATTCCATCGCCAGGTGTAATGTGATATTGCTTCCCAATCAGCACCGACATAAACCCAAAAAGGGCGATGTCCATATAATTTGTTTATAAAATAAGTTATTACAGATTGATAATTAGGAAGAAACAGATAAATCATTCCCCATTGTTTTATGTGTCTTGTAATAACCCAGACACATTTAACATTCCGCCAAATTCTTTTTATGATTCCGGCATTCTCATCTTTATCTTTTGGCAATTCAAGCACACTTATCTTTTTCCCCCGAAGACAAAAGTGACAATAACTTTCATATGCTGATTTTCTGGGGTAAACTGAAGCACATAAAATAACTTCTTGAAATGTCAAAGATAAATCGACTAATAACTTTCCGAAAACATCTTTAACATAAAAATCTTTCCCATCAAATTCTATAGTTCCTCTTGATATTACCGTAAGCTTCATTTTTTATTTCCTATCGTATAATTTACCGCTTTAATAAATTTATCGGCATAAAAGTCTACCCCTCTCGTAGAAATTGATTGAGATATTTTTGTTCTATTTGATAATTCAGAGAAATTATCAACCACCATTTCAATCTTATCTTTAATATCTTTTACATCATAAGGGTCAAAAATATAACCATTTATACCTTCTTTCAGCAAATCATAAGCCGCTCCATCGTATTTAGAAACCAAAGTAAAAAGTCCACTTGCCAACGCTTCACTCACAACAATACTAAAACAATCTTTTAATGAAGGCAAAATAAACACATCAGCCAAGGCATAATATTTCACAATATCTTGTTTCTGTTTAAATTTAATGAATTTAACTTTTTCCTTCAACCCATTTTGAACACAAAAATCCAACAACCTGTTATATTGTTGTCCTTCACCTATTATTAATAAAATTATATTATTTTTTTTTATTTTTTTAAATGCCTCTAATAATTTTAATATACCCTTTTGCTCTATTAATCGACTTACACAAACAAATATTATTTGTGGATATTTCTCCCTCGTTAAAATAAAATCTTCCTTGTCTCTTAAAACACAAGACCAATTCCTATAAAAATCAATATCCCCGACATTACATCCTCTAAATATGCTGTTTTTCTCTGCTCCCAAAAATTGCAAATTCTCTTGAGCTTTGGTTCCATAAGCAATAAATGCATCACAATATCTAATATAAAACTTCTTCAATCTATCTCTAATTCCTACATGATTTTTGCAATGATTTTTATTAAAAACCACACTTCCCGACCACAATATTGTACACCTGCTAAATAATTTTGCATAAAACAGGGCAATCCAACAAGTTAGAGAATCATATCCACCAAGAATAATAACATCCGGTTTTTCTAAACTCAAACGCAAAAAAATACCCATGTTAAAATGTATTTCCCATTCTTTTTTTTTGACAGGTATATGAAAACCTCTTAGTTTGCTAAAATTAAATTTTATGTCATTGTAATATATATTCCATTTGCGATTAAATTCCCGTTCTTTCATAAAATAGACTTTAAAATCAAATTCATTCCTTTCCGCAATTTTATTGAAAAGGGGTATCCGGTAAGGAGACATCATATTAGTTATCAAAACAACTTTTCTTCTCTTCTTTAATATTTTCATTTTATTTTTCTGCCTCTAAACATATACTTAAGTTACACCTGCCTTTTCTATCCAAAAAATTAAAAGTTTTTTGAGTTATTCTTTCCCATGTAAATTCTTTTTTTACTCTTTCTTTTGCCGCTATACCAAGATTTTTACACAATTTTTCGTTATGGTATATAGATATCATAGCATTTTTCAAACCATCTAAATCATCCTGTTCAACTAATAATCCCGTTTTAGAATTAAGTACTACTTCCGGAACACCGCCGTGATTAGAAGCAATAGAAGGCTTCCCTCTGGCCGCTGCCTCAAGAAACGATATACCAAACCCTTCAACCCCAACACCAACCTGTCTACTAGGCATAATATAGACATCGCATAAGTCATAAATTGCAATTTTATCGCATTCCTCTATATATCCGGTGAAAATTACATATTTGTCTAAATTATAATCTTGCACAATTTTTTTTAATTTTTTCATGTAAAACCCTTCACCTACAATGACATATTTTATCTTTTCTAGAATTTCTTTTGGCATATTTATTAAACATTTTAATACTAATTCATGGCCTTTTCTAATATCAATCCTTGATAATGTTAAAAACACAAAACAATCGATAGCTATACCCAATCTTTTTTTAAAATGATTTACATGTTTTATCGGTTCATACAACATATTATGGCCAATCCCACAAGGAATAACATTAATTCTTTCAGAATTAACAAAATCTATATGATGTTGTTCAATCAAATGCTTTGTAAATTCACTAATAGTTATTATTGCCTTTGCCCTATTAAATAAACCGGATGAAAGGAACTTCAATAATTTATTACTGCGATAGGCTAATATTTCCGAACCATAATTTGTAATGCTGAATTCCAATGGAATTAATTTCGAAACAACATTTAAAGCAATTTGTGTCGGCCAATCGGTACAGTGAATAATATCATACTGTTTATAATTTGTTCTTAAATAAAAATAAGCATTGTATATCAAATAAAGCAAATTAATCTTCGAAACTTTTCTACCACCTTTATAACGTATAGTTTTAAAAGATTGACTTTCATCAAACGATGATACATTTGGAAAATTAAATGAAGGAGCTAATAAAGTAACGTTAAATCCCAATTTTGCTGCTGTTTTTGCAATATTATAAGTATATGTTCCAACCCCTCCTATTTTAGGATAATATTCATAAGTAAAAATCATAATTTTTAAATTATTTTTTATCATAATTAATTACACAGTGTTAAAAAACCCTTTTAATTTAAACCGAAGTTATTGTTGGAATTTTTAAATAAAATTTTATCTGTTATAGGTAACAGAGCAAATAAAATTGCAATAACTAACGTATGTTTATATGACGAAAACCTATTTTGAGTAAATGACATAACAATTAAAGAAAAAATACTGGTTAAAACACCAAAAAGAAGACTTTTAAAATAGGGTGAATGACAATTTTTATAAATTTTTATACCGTTATAAAAAAAAGAAGAAAGGATCCAGAAAACCGAAAGAACACCTAAAACTCCCCATTTCCATATAATTTGAGGAAGTACTCCATGGAGAGAACTTGCTATATATCCGGCTTTTGTTAAATAAGGAACATTTATAACTCTTCCGAACCCATCACCTAAAATAAATGAGGAAAAGGAATTACACCATATCGGCAAAACGAGTAAAATTTCTTTTTTACGGTACCACATTGATTCACCCTGAAAAGATTCTTTTGACAATAATTGAATAAGTTTTGTGGGCATACTCAAGAATTCCGGTATAATTTCTTTAGGTAAGAAAATAGAACACATCGAAATACAAATAAACAAAATAAGCAATGAGAAAAAAACTTTTACTAAACGGAAAAAAATCATCTTCTCAATTCCAAGAATTATTAAATAGATAGCAAAAAATGTTAATACGATAACCGTAACAAATATCGTTCTATTAAAAGTTAGAACCAAAGCATAAAAAAAACAAACAAAAAGTAATAGATAAATTTTTCTATGTTTTTGATTATTAAAAAATAAAAATCCTAAAATAAAATTTAAACCCAACAAAGAATAAACCTGTGTTTTTCCCAAAAGTAACTGCAAAACAGATAAATTTACAAAAGAACGGTGAGCTATCAGATCCGGCTTAAAAAAATACAGGACAATAGAAGAACAAATTAAAAATGTGGTAGATAACAAACAAATTTTCATCAATGTTTTTAGTTGTTTTTCTTCTTTAAAAATATCAATTACAATAAAAAATAGGATATAATAAAAATGAGGAGTGGCCTGTCCCCTAATATTATTCAAAGAATATCCCCTAATAAAACCAAGTATTGTTGCAAAAACAACTAACCCAATAAAAAAACCCATTTCTTTTGATAATATCCTGGATGTCATATCAAATTTAACATCTTTATATCTGATGAGTTTTTTAGGTATCCAGGTTAACAAAAGCATATAAAAAATTAATTCGGAAATATCATGATTCCCAATCGGTGTATGAAATTCAAAATAAAAATTATCAGAAAATCCTAATTCCCACATACAAATAACAAAAACACTTATTATCGGAAATCTAAAAACAAGAATAAAGAAAATAATTGTCATTAAAAATAAACATAAAAAACTATAAGAATAAAAATATGAAAACCCTATAATTACAGCGGATATAACAGTAATTACTCCGTTGAAAACTTTTCTATCAAAATTCACGCCAAAAAATCTATACTCCATACTAACTCCTCTTGAAGCTTTTATGAATATTATTGATTAAAATTTATTTTTAGGATTCTTTCATACAATTTAATTCTAGTATCAACATTATTTTCTACTGTAAAAAAAAATTTAACTTTTTCATAACCATTGTTTCCCATTATACCTGCTATATCAGGGTTACGAAGAATATGCGTTATTTTGTCTGCCATTTCATCAGTATTATAGGGATTTATAATATACCCGTTTACCTCCTTTTCAACAACTTCCTTACTCCCCCCAAAGCAACTTGCAATTACAGGCTTTCTTGCAGCCATGGCTTCAAAATTTAATCTCGGCAATGGATCAGGATATAAAGAAGGAATTACAACCAAATTACAAGTTGCCAAAAATTTTTTAAAATCCTTTCTACTAAGCCAATCCGTAAATATAATATTATCTCTCACACCCATTTTTTTTGCTAAATTCCCCAAATACTTAGCATAAAGGTTTGGTCTTCCGCATAATACCAAACATACATTTTTCCCGAATTTATCAACTATCTTAACCATACTCATTACCAAACATTCAAACCCCTTACGTTTAACAAATCTACCACCGGAAAATATTATTTTTTTCTTAACCAAATTGTTCTTTTTTTTAGTTTCCTCAATTTCTTTTTCCGTAACCTGAAATTTCTCAGGATTCACTCCATTATAAATGACAGCTACATTTTTAAAACCGTTTTGATTTAATATTTTTTTAAGTTCTTCACTTACAACTATTGTTTTAGAAACATAACGATTAACTAACTTTTTTATAAAAAAATTACGCAGTGGATTATGCCTGTATTTTTGGCATATAATACATTTAAAAGCTTTTATTTTATATATATCTTTATTACTTTTGTCATTAATTTTAGACATACTACACCTTAAAGCACCCGGACAAATTAAATATAAATCATGTGCCGTCAAAACAATTGGAATTTGCAAACTGCCTATTATTTTTAAAACATAATACGACAAATGTATATGAACTCCATGGACCTGTACTATGTCCGGTTTTATTTTTTTTATTACCCTTTTAACAATACCTACAGTAAATGGATTAAACAGAGAAACATATTCATTTAAAATCATCTTATAATTAGAATAGATTCTATATATTACTATGCCTTCATACACTATTTTACCGGTTTTTTCCTTTTCTTGAACAGAACTTATAACAGAAACTTTATTTCCTTTTTCAATTAATCTTTTCGCTATCAAAAAAGTACTGATTTCTGCTCCACCCCAGTGATCCGGAGGAAAAAAATCCGTGATTATAAGAATATTCATTATTGTATAATTCCTCTTTTTTTGTTTTTCTAAAACATGGTAATTTAAAATTTACAAATCAAATCTTACTTTCAAGTTTAAATATTATTTTTATTACCTAAACAAATCGGTGGTTTCTGTCATACTTAGATTTTTTCATTTTATTAGTAATCCAATTTGCAAAGCAAACCGGTTATAAAATGATTTTTCATCACTTATTCCCATAAAAACATTTATTTTTATATGTATAGCTAATAAGTTTATTATATATTTAAATATAGGTTTATTCCCTAATATTTTAAATTTTAGGCTATACACCTTTAACCAAAACAAGGGATGCGTATTTATTAATTTGACATTGTTAAATACTTTACATAATTCACTTTTAAATACAGACGATGAATATTCTTTTAAATGTAATTCGTCATAACATTTTCCTGCTACCTTAATTGGCGTAGTAATTATTGCCTTTTCATTATCTTTTAAAACTCTTTTCATTTCATACAACATCTTTTCCGGATTGTTTAAGTGCTCTATCACATCACTTGAAATTACTATATCAAAAACATTATCTTTAAAAGGCAATTCATAAACAGAAGCAACTTGATAATTTACTTTTATTTTTTTCTCTTTACACTTTTTTTTTGCCAAATCAATAGCACAAGAACAATAATCAACACCAAAAACTATGCCACCTTTTCGGGCAAGCAAATAACATAATACTCCATCCCCACAACCCACATCAAGTATCTTTTTATTTTTAATCTCAGGAATACAATTAACGATTAAATCATACCTTGCTTTTACAAATGCATTATGTTTTTTTATTGATTTTGAAATATTGTTCCAATGATATGCGCCATTTTTCTCATATTTATTAAATTTAATTTCTTTTTTATATTTTTTCTGTTCTTTTGCTTTTTGTTGTGCTATCCCAAAAATATATTCACTCAAATCTTCATTCAGTATTTTAAGTTTATTTCCAGAAAAATCAACAACTATAGGATATATTGAAG
>JAGLHV010000073.1 GCA_023143305.1 bacterium
CAAGTTTCCCCTTTAAGGGCTATCAAATAAGCCGGTAACATACCAATCAGGGTCTTACCTCCACCCGTACGCACTTCCACAAAGCTACCGCCATCTTTAGCCATATAAGCAGCCGCTAAATCCTGCACCTCATATAAACCCTTGGCAAAAGCAGCATTATCAATCATATAAGCAAAATCAAGATTAAGCTGTGCTTTATATAAAATACTATCGGTAAATTCTCCTCCTGTCTGCCTTAAATCAGCTTTAATTTCCTCAGTTAATCCATCCACCATCGGGCTTAATACTTCTTTTAAAATCTCCTGCTCTGCTTGTTCTATCGAAATATTTTTTTCTTTAGCCCATATTTCCGCACCATAAGCCTTAGCTATTTCGCTACGCATAAGTTTCCAAATTTCCGCACTGTTGTCATTTCCCGCCATAAAATTCCAAAATTCCTCCGAATTAAAATCCATTTCCCCCTGACTGATTTTTTCTAAAATATCCCAGTATTCCTTTTTAGATGAACTAAGTTTATTTTCCAGAGATTGAAACAGATTAATTATTACTCCGGAAAGTATTTTAGCCATATTTTGCCGTCCCTTTATTTTTCCCACGGCGTATTCTTCAATATATCCTTCCAGCCTCATTCCTCTTGCCTGAGAAATACGTTTAAGAATATTAAATTTCCCCTGTTGAATAAGTATTTTACCCTGTTCTGCCTCTACTCTCATCTCCTGCTCAGAAATGGTAGAAGGTGGAACATGAAAATCCTGCAGGGGCTGTTGATAAAGGTCTTTTACCTGATATAAAGAAGAAACATTACCCAATTCTCTGGTAGTCATAACAGGTATAATCAGCGGTACTACTTCCACCACTTCATCTACTTTCTCTGCCACTTCAGGAACTTCTACTACTTTTACATCCGGCACTTCAGCCACTTCTACATCAGGAACTTCCGCTTCCACTACTTTTACCTCACCCACTTTTTCTTCCACTCCAGGTACTTCAGCAATCATTTCTTCTTTTACCAGAACAACATCTGCCGAGGCAGAAAAAAGTAAAGCGGAGGTATTTTTAACCAGGTTAACCAGGGTTCCCTGGGCGATAATTTGTTGTTTAACCCTTTCCTGTACTCTTCCTGCCAGATGCATAAAATATTGCATCTGCATGCCCCTTTTCAAGAAATTAATTGAACCACTAATCCACAAACCTAACTGGCCTCTAAGGGAATTCTGTATTCTTATCTTTTCCATTTTTATTTCAGATAAATTCCCCTCAGCTTCTTTTGAATCTATAAAGTTAGTCTCCCATCTCTTTTCCCCTTCTATAATTATACGGCTTGCCAAAATACTTTTTATCCCCTCATTTTTTATGGTGTCATTTTCAAATACCTTAAATGAATATACTTCCCTGGTTGTATCTTTTTGGGTTAATTCCTCTACCCACTGAAACTGAAATTTAGAATTTTCCACATTTTCCACATTTGTCCGGTTAAAAACATTTTCAATTTCAGTTTTTATATCCTCCATTGACCAATCTTTATTTTTATACATTTTAATCAAGGAATTAGTAATCAGAAAAGCTATCTTTCTGGTAAATTCCTTACCGATAAATTTGGAAGCAAGAGCAAGTAAAAGTTCACTTTGTTCCAGCAATAAATCTTTATACGGGGTTTCTTTCCCTTCTAAAAGAGCAAAATATCTCTTACTATCTACTGCCTGAGTAACATTCGGAGAAACAACCACATAGGAAAGACCTTTTTCTTTAGCCAATTTGGTTATTCCCGGGGTATGAAAACCTCCGGTAACCAGAGCAATTACGGAATTTTCTTCTGCCTCCATCTTTTTTAAACTATTTTCCAGGAGGAACTTATTTCTACCAACTGCGGTAGCATAATATTCTTCACTGGTAGTAAGGACTTCTTTAAAATCCGGTATATCATTTAATTTATTCAAATCATAGCGGCCAAGAATCATAGGAAGAGCATCGGGAGGCGTATCAGAAGAAGGTTCCTTTCTATATTTTTTTATTTCTTTCTTTAAGAAATTTATAATTCTATCCCGGTCAAAAAATTTCTTATTTTTTAAATAATATTCAATATCCCATCCGGTCATCTTTATATCAATGAATTTCTTCATTGTTTCAATTACTTTACTCAAATGAATAATTTCTCTCTCTTCTTTATTCCTGCACCAGAAATTAATCAATTCATCTACTAATTTTATTTGTTCCTCTACTAACTTCACACTATTCAATCCGCGAGAAAGTTCCATATATTCAAAATAACTGGCTAAATAAGGAAAATAATATTTTAAATCAACTTTATATTTCTTAGCTAAGTTCTCTAAATACAAATAATAACTTTCTAAATCCTTGCTTTCCTGGCTTCTGCGGGTCAACCCTCTTATTTCCGTAACGTTCATCACTGCATAAAGTCTTGATACTATGGCCATTGTTTCTATTTGTAAGCTCTTACCGGAATTTAATTTTTGTCTTAAATGGATTAATTTTATTAATATCGCTAAATTTTTAAATCTTTTTTCTATATTTATCTTGGTATCTTTAGCTCTTTCCTGCAAATAACCAACAAAATCAACCACAGAAATTTCGTTTTTCTGATACAAAGAAACCTTTTCCACTAATCCTAAAATTTCAGGAGAATAAATTTGTTGCTGGAGAACTTTAATTATTTTATCTAATGAAATTAATGATTCCCTCAATTTTTTTCTACTATCCAGGGAACTCTTATACAAACCTAAGTTTTTAAGATATAACTCCTTTTTTTCCACACCATACAAAATAGGGGGTTTTTGACCCATTATGGAAAGACACTCCGGCCCGGTTATTTCTCCCTTCCTCATAAAAAATTCCACCACTTCTTTTTTCACTTTCTTCAAAGGAAAAGTAGAAAGCAGGGAGGTATCAATTTCTCCCTGTGTTCCTTCTGTGGCGACTATCTTTAAATCGTAAGTTTCGGTTAAATTTTCCAGAATACTATAAATATTGGTTTGCACTTCATAATTAGTATGTAAATCCTGAATATAAATAAGTAATTTATCGCCTTTCCCGCAATGAGTATCTACAATTTTACCAAAACTGGTAGGAACTTTTAATTTTTCAGGATTAATCATTACCTCTTTCAAAGCCATATCCGAAGGTATAGCCTGCGGCAACATTGACACCTGAGCATACGCATAATTTGGTAAAAAAGTAGCAATAAAAAAACTCAAAGTTAACCCTGCCACTATTTTAATCCACGATCTATATTTTCCGTCCGCACCTTGAATCAAAGACATTTCCGTCCTCCCGAATTTATGATCTACCTTTTAAAAATAAATCAGTAATTTTATATTTAATATTAAAAATACTCCCTGGCTGATGCAGGAAGTATTTAAATTTTATGGTTATTTTTTTCTGGAATTTATTATTAATGATTTGGTTTGCTTTTGGAAAATTATTTAATATACTTTTTGTGTGTTTAGTTATACTCTTAAAAAATAAATGAAATTTTGAATTTCTAAAGATTTGTTTTGACTGCAGAAAAACCCCTTCTTCTTCGTCTTTTGCCTCCGGTTGATTAATCTTTTTTATTATGCTTGTTTTAGGAGAACCCCTTATCCCCTGAGGTAAATTAATAATATATTTATTCTTACTATTTGAATTCTTTAAAGCCGTTAAAATAAAATTGTTTAAACAAAAATTATTTCTATTTTTCCATTCTTTTATTTTTGTTTTTTGTTTTATCCTTTTTTTTCCCTTAAGAACAAGTCTTTTTTTTGTTTGAAGCACATATCGTGAAGAACAAAGAAAAATCCTTTCCCCAAATAAAACAGTCAAAATATTTACCGGCAATCCCAGCTTTTTAAGCATAATCAGATTGTCTTCCCATTTATTCAAAGACAAATTCGGACTAAAAAAGATTGGTTTTATATATTTTAGTAAAAAATTATTTTCCAACCTTAAATTAAAAGATTTTTTAATACCGTTTAAATGAAGCTCGCAAAATTTTGTGATAATTTTTGAGCTTTCTTCTGCTGTGGCATATATTTTTTCATTTATACCCTTTAAACATACTTGAGTATTAAACAGTTTATTATTTTCTCCGGATAATTTCCTGCTAATATAAATAAAATTAACCGCTTGTTTTATTTCTTTTTTTAAATCTTCATTGTTTATTTGTTGCATAAAAAAGGAAGGAAAAATCAATTTGCTCTGTTGGGGTAAACGATATAAATCACCCACTACCTTTTGAGAAGAAATAAAATCAGTAATTAATATCCCGCTTAAATGTGCCCAACTATATTCAGGAACAGAGGTAACCATAAAAGAAGAAATCACCATTATTACCATTAATTTAAAAAATAAACTATTTTCTTTTTTAGTCAATTTTAACATTTATTATTCACCTTTAACTGAAAAAAAAATTAACCCTTCTTTCATTTATTAGACCCTTCACTTCTCCCCGAGAAAGCGCGACTATTTGATTAATAGATTTAAATATTTAATTAAAGCCGCATTTAATTAGACCCGATTATTGCGGTAATTCCCCCTATATCAGGGACATTAAGTATATAAACATTTTTCGGCCCTTTTCTAGAGGTCCATTCTTTATGATCAGTAAGTACCGGTATATATGGTATTGGTGGTTGAGCATCTGCCACCTTAATACCCCCCTTGTTTTGAACAAGATTAGCCATAGTTTGTTTATTTATCTGAGAAACAATAATCCTGGTTTTATCTCTAAATCTGGGAATAATCTTCATTCCTGCCTGCTTTAAATCTTCTTCAAGAGCCTTCATTACCTCTTGTTGTTTAGAACCTTCTTTAGTTATTACTTTCACTTGAACATTACTCACCTGAAACCCTTTCCTGGCAGCTATCTCTATATTTTTCTGTAAGGCGTTCATAAAATCTACTCCTACATTTTTAACATCTGAAGATATCACTATCGGATTACTGCTGGTTACTACTAACCCGCCTTCAAATGATTTATCCATATAACCTTCTTCATGAAACCTATTCTTCAAGTTATTTATTCGTTCTTGAACATTTACTTGTTGACCCGGCATAGTTATAAGTATCGGATCAGAAGTTCTATCTCCCATTTTCTTTATTTGCTTAAACTGCTTACTTTCACTTGCCGTATCTTTTAATATTATTGTCTTCATTCCCAGCGTTTTGGCAACCTCTTTCAAGTGAGGAAAAGTAAAACGATTTTGTGATATATCAATATCCCGGGCCATTTGTAAAGCTTCAGAATGTCTCTCTACCGGTAATTTCGCCAATATTTCCCCGCAAATGGCTACTACCCTTTTCTGTCCTTCTATCAAAACAGTACCTCTTGCCCGTCTATTAAGGACAACTGTTTTCACCAACGATTGTATTATGTTAGGCCATTTTTTTTCTTCCTCTATCCATTTAAAATCAATTGTATCAATTGCTGCTTTGAGTTTAAGCATGCTAATTTTACCCTTTACTTCTAAAATATCCATAGTAATACCCGTTTCTTTACCCAAAAGAAGTTGTTTTAAATCATCTAATCTGGTAAAAGCCGTTATTCCACCCAGAACCCCTGCCATAGCAGCATTAACACCAACCCCTGGAGTTTTTGGTGAGATAGTCCCTGCCGGTGTTTTAGCCTCTACAACAACCCTATCTTTAAATATTAAAGCAATTTCCCTCATCTTTAATCCATCCCTTATATTCTGAATAAAAACCTCTGCCTTCTGCAAATTAAGTTTATTAATATTATGATTGTCAGAATTTATAATTCCCTCTTTTCCTTTTATGGAAGTATCTATTAATGTAATCTGTTTATTTATATCATTATTTCTTGCTTCTACTATCATTTCCTGAATTTTTTGCCGCTGCCTGTTACTTTTTATATTAGCAAAATCTACAATTATCTCTCTGGCCGGAATACCTAAAACTTCTTCCATCGCTCCCAAATCAAAAACTTTTCCCTTTGTAGTCACAGCCAATACACCCTTTCTGGGATTTATTGGATTTACAATCAACCCTTTCGACTCTAAATTTTTCGCATAATTTATAGTTATATCCACAGGACGATTTATCCCTTTTCCCTGATTAGAAACGATATCAACAACATCTGTTAATCCCTGTTTATAATTATTATTTTCTATGTCCAATCTTAAATTGTTCATAACATTTTCCGGCAAACGGCATACTTCCCCTTTTATGTTTTTATTATTAAACACCCGGACTACTATTTCCCCTTGAGTTTCGGAAATTAAGGTAATCTGCTTATCCTTGTTTAAATTTATTATTCTGACTACTTCTGCTTCCACTTGTTTTATCTCACTCCTATTTAAACACGAAACATCTACTATTACCTCCCGAACATTAACATTGCTCAAAGCTTCCTTCACCGTTTTAACTTTAAACTTCACTCCTTCTTTTACACTTAAGACTATTACTGCTTTCCCTTCCGAAGTCGTAACTATATTCACTGCTATATTCCCACTTCTTTCTATCTGCTTTATCTCCAATAAAACCTTCGGGATGATTCCTGTACCCGCCTTCCCGCTATAAACCGTCTGCGATATGTCCCCGCCATAAACTATCTGCGCTATATCCCCTATTCCCGTCTGATACTCACGGCCGGATATATCCAAACCTAAATTATTCTGTATGCCTCTGCTTACTTCTACTTCCTTAAAAACCTTTCCCTCCGCTGCCACAACTGCTTTAC
>JAGLHV010000074.1 GCA_023143305.1 bacterium
TATACTGCGGATGAATCATTTATGACCGGAACTCCCTTTTGTCTATTACCCGTTACCAGTTTAAATAATATTAGTATCGGTAATAAAAAAATGGGAAAAGTTACCAAAATGCTGCTGGATAAGTGGGGTAAAAACGTTGGGGTTGATATAGCAAAACAAATTAAACGGTATAATAAAATTCTACAAAAAAGCAGGGCAGGGGCTCCTACTCCTTATTCTTTTTAATGTAAATAGAGACGAATAATATATTTTTTAAGAGCAGAATAAAAGATTTAAAAATATTTTTATAATAGAGAGGGAAAAGTGAATTGCTGTTTTAATGGGCTGACTACGGTAAATATAGAATTAACTACACGATGTAATAAGAATTGCTGGATGTGTGGAAGGAGAAAAATAGAGAGGGAATATCCGGAGATTGCTATTGAGTATGGAGATATGGAATTTGAGTTGGTTAAATCTATTGCCCAACAGTTACCGGAAAATATAGTAGTCCAATTTCATGATAATGGTGAACCGCTTCTCTATGAACAATTTGGAGAAGCCGTTAGATTATTTAATCGGCAGATTAGATGTATGGATACTAATGGTAAATTATTGGTAAAGAAAGCCGGAGAGATTATAGACAATCTTGATACATTAACCATATCTACATTTGAAAAAGACGAGGAAGCCGAAGAACAATATAAGTTGATTGAAGAATTTCTTAAAATCAAGAAAAACAGAAAACCCAACGTTATAATAAGATGCCTGGGAAGTATGGACTTAGATAGATATAAAAAATTGGGATGTATAATTGCCACCAGGGTGTTGCATTCGCCAATGGGTAGTTTCAAATATAAGAAAAATCCAACTATCCCCGAAATTGGTATCTGTCTTGATTTGCTCAACCATATGGTTATTAAAAGAGATGGTAAAGTTTCTCTGTGTGTAAGGTTTGACCCCCGGGGACTGGGTGTAATAGGTGATTGTACAAAAAATCCTCTGGTAGATATCTGGAATAGTCCTATAAGAAAGGAACGGTTAAAATATCATATAGAAGGAAAGAGAAAAAAAATCCCATTGTGTAGTTCTTGTGAATTTTGGGGAGTACCTACGGGATATTGATATTGATTTTAAAAAGTAAATTAATGAAAAATATAAAAGGTATAAATATTAATCTTGTTGGGTGTAAGCCGATGATTCGGCGATTGGCATGGAATGACGGTAAAATCCAGCCGCGAACATTAAAAGTCGGGCACAAAGCCCGGGAAGCAATAAAAAAAATTAAACAGAAGATTGTAACAGGTGAATATGAATTTGAGAATGTGTCTTGTTTTTGTGGTTCATGTGACGACATGGTTATATCGGAAATTGATAGGTATGGATTTTATTATCCTTTAGCTATATGTAAAAGGTGCGGGTTAATACGGGCTAATCCCAGAATGACGAAGGCGTCCTATATTAAATTCTATGCCGAGGAATATCGTAATGCTTATGGAGAGAGTGATAGTGGTGTAGCTAAGTTATTTGAATATCGAATAAATCAAGGAAAACAACGCTACAACTATTTGGTAAAGCATGTTGATTTACCGGCCAAAGCTGTTGTTTTTGAGGTTGGTTGTGATTTCGGTACTGCTCTTCTTCCTTTTGCCGAAGCAGGATATGATGTGTATGGTTGTGATTATGGAGTTGAACATATTGAATATGGCAGAAAAAAAACAGGATTAAAAAATCTTTTTATTGGAGGGGTAGAGAAACTCATAGAAACAAATAAAAAGGCCGATATAGTCGTATTGCATCACGTCCTGGAACATTTTTGTGATTTAGAAGGGGAACTAATAGCCATTCGCAAGATTATGAAGCCCCGCGGCCTTATTTATATTGCTGTTCCCGGAACTTTATGGTGGATTAATAATATATGCGGTGCGGATATTATGGGATTGTTACAAAATGCGCATACGTATCAATTTAGTCTCGGGTCACTTACATATGTAATGGAATGTTGCGGTTTTAAACTAATTCATGGAAATGAAAAAATAGATTCTTTTTTTAAAGTTGATAATGTTTTTAGGAAAAAACAACTTATTCCTGATATGGAATTTCAAAGAGTAGTTTCGTATTTAAAAAGGATGGAACGCAAGTATTTACCTAAATATTATTTAATCAAGTGTCTGGAAATACTGGGTATAAAAAAGATGATTAAAAATATGTGGCAAAAAAGGTGTTAGAATAATTATGAATAAAACGGATAATCTGTTTTTAGTTGAAGATTTTGCACAAGTGGATGATTTATTAAGAAGGAATATGCGTGATGAAGGAGAATGGATTGCCCTTGGTCCGGGAGCGATGTATGCTCTTGAGCGAAAAGGGATTCCTTATAAAATACCGGAAGATTTTTGTTCTAATGAAGAATTAGAGCAGTTATGTTTGAGCTCTCATGAAAAATGTGAAAAGTTTTGTAATTATATTGATGGGATTCTTTTTAAAAAACATCCTGATTTTAAAAAATGGCGTATTCATCCAATGCTCTTTTTTATAGATTCTGTTATTAGATTAACCGATATTATAAAAAGCCGGATAATGCAGCTCAGTAAAATTTTAAAGGTCTATCCGGAACGTACAATATGGATATATAAAGCACCCCATTATCCATGGGAAGAATTTGATCTTTGTTTTTCCGGGAAAGAAACACTCTGGGGTAATATTCTTGCTCTTTCAGGATGGAATTGCAGGATAGAGTTTCTTTTACCTCCGGGGGAGAAAACATTTCAATATATAAAAAAAATATTAAAATATCCCATGCAAAAATTATTTAATCTGTATAATCTGACTTCGCTTTGGAGGTTAAAAGGATTAAAAGGAATAATTAGAACGATAAAGAAAAAACATCGGGGAATATTATTCTATGGTTCTTTATATGAGTGGAAATTTATCGTACCTTTATTAGCGAAAGAAAAGGTGAAAATTATTTTTACCGGTCCTAAAAAATTTAAGAGTAATACTTCTAAAATAAAACATAGAGAAGAAGGTTCTATCGAAGACCTTGTTATGAAAAACCCAGGTCTAATGTCTCTTTTTGAAGTATCCGGAATTTCATTTTATTCTCTGGTAAAAGAACGGTTAAACTGGATTTTTAAAGGTTCTTTTACACAGTGTCACAATATTATTTCCCGATGTAAAGAAATAATTAAATGTTATAATATAAAAGCAGTTTGTACCGGAAATACATATACATTTACAGATCATGTCGTACAACAGGCATTTCGTTATTTTTGTGTACCGGTTATTCATTGGCAACATGGGTTTATGTTTGCTAAAAATGGACGTATCAATCAATTAAATGAGTTTAACGATATGATGACCAGTGATGTTCTCTTTACTTATGGGGAAGCATCTACTTGTGCTCATCAATTGTACATTAATAAATTTCCGGTTAAAGTAATATCCATCGGTTCTCCGTCGGTAGATAAAATATATGAAAAGAACAGGGGAAGGAAAGAAGTTTTCAGAAAAAAGCTTCTTTACGTAACTACAGGTTATTACCAAAATCGATGGTATTGCGGTTTTTCTCCGCCGTACAGTGACCGTTATTTATTTAATGACCAGTTAACCATTATGACCGGTTTAGAAAACATTGCGAAGAGATACAATGTTGAAGTTACGGTTAAATTGTTGCCGGAAATGTCGTTATACAGTCAATTTAAAAATGATTTTACATCCTTATTCAGGATCGTAAAGTCTATGCCCAAGTTTGCTGAGCTTTTTTCTGCAAATCATATTATAGTGATTGATTCTCCTACGACTACAGTTTTGGAATCAGTAGCAACAAAAAAGCCGGTTTTTATTCTTCTTCGGAATATTCAATACCCGCAGGGTAGTAGAACGTTGTTGGAAAAAAGAGCTGTATGTGAAGATACGGCTCAGGAACTTATTAATAAAATACAGCAATATGTTGAGCAGAGGACCTATTCCGCTGATGTTGGTAACGATGAGTATCTCAGGACACATGGGAATCATTTATGTGACGGGAAGAGTGTTCAAAGGGCATTAAAAAGAACGTTAGAAATCATTTATAAACCAATACCTATTGTCTAAAATAAGAAGACCAAAAGATTAGATTAATGTAGGTTTATAAATATGTAAATTTGAATGGATATACGGGATAAATATGAAAATATTATTGGTTTATACAAATATTAATACTATTCATCCTGAAGATTATCATTTCGGACTGGCTTCAATAATTAGTTATATAAAAAGATATCATGAAGTAAAGTTACAGATAATCCATAATAAATCCGCAATTAATCAGTTGATGGAATTTATTAAAAATTATAATCCTGAAATTATTGGTTTTACGTCTGTTTCTTCTCAGTTTTATTATGTAAATATGATAAGTAATGAAATAAAAAAAATATTTAAAGATGTGACTATTGTATGCGGCGGTGTGCATCCAACGATATATCCTGCCTGTATTTTAGAATCGGATAGTTTGGATGGGATTTTTATCGGAGAGAGTGAAGAGCAATTTTTAGAGTTTATTAATAGATTTGAGGAAAATAATGATTATAGAGATATTGACAATTTTGCTTATAAAGATGAAGAAGGAAGATTAAAAAAAAATAAAGTGGTTTTGAAACATAGTGATTTAAATGTTTTGCCTTTTCCCGAAAGGGAACTTTTTGATTATCAAAAAATATTGAATGATAATAGCAAAGTATTACAAGTTGTTTTTTCCAGAGGGTGTCCCTTTAATTGTACATATTGTTCAAACAAAAAGATTAGAGAAGTTTATGGGTTTAGTGAGGAGCACTATATCCGCTATAGATCCCCCGATAATTGCATGGAAGAATTGGAATTATTGGATAGAAATTATAATTTTAAAAAAATTTGGATATTGGATGATATTTTTGCAATGAACAGAAAATGGTTAGATGAATTTTTATGTTTATATTCAAAAAAATTCAGTTATCCGTTTATGTGTCATCTTCGTCCGAATATAGTTACTGAAGAACTTATTAAAAAATTAAAAAAAGCAGGTTGCTACAGAATTTTACTTTCTATTGAATCCGGAAATGATTTTATAAGAAATAAAATTATGAAAAGGAATATTTCTCGAAAAAAAATTATAGAGGCTTTTAAAATAATTCATAGCTGTAATATAGAATCTGTCGCTCCGAATGTTATTGGGTTACCGTATGAGACGGAAGAAATGATAGAAGAAACAATAGCGTTAAATGCCGGAGTTGGAGCTTCATCAATAGGGGTTAGTATTTTTTATCCTTATAAAGGCTCGGAATTATTTGATTTATGTGTAAAAAAAGGTTGGTTAAATGCGGATGAGAATAAAGAAGTATTTGAAAAAAAAGAATCGATTCTTAACTATCCTCAGATAAGCAAGGAAAGAATTAAATATTATTATGATAATTTCCAGTATTTAGTATACAGAAGGATTAGTCTATTAAGAGGAATAAAATATTTATTGGTATCTAATTTAAGAGAGAAGTTGGTATTTTATTTAAAAGGAACATATTTTGGGAAAAAGATAATCCGGATTATTTATTTCTTGCGGGACGGCTTATCTAAGTAAACGGGTTTAATTAAATAGAGCAATAAGAATAACAAAAGGAAGTGTAAGGAGAAATGAAAAACTATAAATTTATCTTTGATTATTTATGGCGTCGTAAAGGGATGAGTTTATTAATATTTATACTTGCTCTGGTAGGAACTCTGTTTTATGGTGTTGGTATAGGATTATTTGTGCCGCTTTTGGAAACCCTGCAGGCAGGAACAAATCCGGAATATAGTTCCTGGCTTTTAAAAAAAATTAATTATTTATATTCCATATTACACATAACTCCTACATTTTCCGTCTTGTTATCTTCTATGTTCATTATGATATCTCTTAAGATTTTTCTTACGGTGATTCATAATTACTTAGGTAATAAATTATGTGTTGACTGTACTAAATGGCTCAGGGTAGAATCTATTAGGAGCCTCTTGGAGGTTGGTGTATCTTATTATCATAAGAAAAAAATAGGAAGTTTAATCAATACTATTGTCAGAGAAGCAAGAGAAGGCGCTCAGTCGGTGTATCTATTTATATGTTTAATAGTTCAGATCTTCACGCTGATTATGTATATAATTATGATGAGTTTGTTGTCGTGGAAAATGATGATGCTTATGTTAGGAATATTTGCTGTTGTAAGTTTGTTGATTCAATTTATGATTGGGAAAGTTCAAAGATTGTCTAAGAGAGGACTGGAGAAGAGAAACTTGATTGCTTCTAAACTTTTGGAGCTTTTTTCCGGAATAAAAATTGTGAAGGCATATTTGCAAGAGAAAAATGAAATCGGTAAAGTTGGGAATATTCTGGAAGAAGCGCGGTCCATTCAATTGAGTAAAAAGTTTAATGCAACACTTGTCGTAGCCATATCCGAGTTTACAATGGCATTATCTCTTGTAGGGATAATATTTCTCAGCGTTCAAATATTTGAACTGAATTTCGCGGTATTAATTACATTTCTCTTTATTCTCTCTCGTTTGGCACCGGATGTAACAAAATTCAATGCTTATCGGACTAATCTGGCTGAGACTATTGTCCCCTTAGAAAAAACCAGTGATTTGATATCCCGGGACAATAAACCTTATATCATCAACGGAGAGAAGACAATTGATAGTTTTCATGATGGTATTTCTTTCAAGGAGGTC
>JAGLHV010000075.1 GCA_023143305.1 bacterium
AAAAACTCTAAGTCTCATTGAGATTAATTGTTCCTATCGTGAATTTATTTATTCAGAAGATAAGAACAATAATCTTTTATCCCCTCTTCTATGTTGTATTTAGCTTTAAATCCCAAACGATTCTCAGCCATAAAGGTATCTGCCTGAGTCTCATCCTGACAAAAATTATAAGGATTATCAAAATATTCACATTTCCGATTTAGTCCCAAATTATTATTTAAAATTTTAACAACTTGGTTAAAAGAAGTTGCCGTACCTGTACCAACATTTACAATGCAACTTTCCTCCGATTTTATCCCTTTTAAATTTGCTTCATTTAAATCTTTTACATAAATAAAATCCCTTTTCTGTTCCCCATGTTTAAAAATTCTCGGATTTTTCCCTGCTTTCATTTGTTGAAAAAGCTGATAAATCATACTTGCTGATTTACCTTTATATTCTTCTCCCGGACCATAAACATTAAAATACCTTAGTCCTACAATTATTATATTTTTATTTTCTATTTCTTTTTTTGCTAAATCATCCATCATTTTTTTGGAAAGAGCATAGGCATTCAACGGTTCCGGGGTCTGATCTTCCTGCATCGGACTTTTTCCGCGACCATAAGTTCCGGCCGAAGAAGCATAAACTAATTTCGCCCCCTTCACTTTAGCAAAATTTAATACATTTTTAAATCCGTCAACGTTCATCCCAATCATTTCCCGGTCATCACTAAAAGTAGTATCGGTAATTGAAGCCAAGTGAACAATAACATCAAAGTGCTTATTAATAAATTTCCTGTTTAAATCAAAAGTAGAAATATCCTCCTTAATTATCTCTCCTTTGAAATGCCCTAAATTCTTAATATTCCCGGACAAGAAACTATCAATCACAGTTATTTCATACTCCGAATTTTTCAAACTCAATACTAAATTAGAACCAATAAATCCACCACCACCGGTAACTAAAATTTTCATAACCTTAACGCCTCCCCATCTCTTTAAATAATATCGAAAGATTTACTCCCGACAAATAAAGTTCAACCCCCTGCTCCTCACTATTTTAATTTTGGTCCAAGAGGATATTTTCCACAATTAAACTTTTCTCCTTCGGGACAATAACCTAAACTTTCACACTTTGCTCCTGCCCGTTCAAAAACACAGGGAACCTTTTCTTTCGTTATTTTCAACATTCTATTAGCCAGGTTGCGCAATTCCCATTGTGTACGATTACAACATCTGACCTTAAAAAAATGTAATAATTCTCTGCAATTCATCGTAATCACAATTTTAGTTTCCACAGCCATAGGAAGTAAAAAACGGGCATCCTGATTTGCCTGTTCTTTTATAATTCCTTTCGCCTCAAACAACTCAATTAGCCGTTTATAATCTTCCTGACAAGTGTGAATTGATTTTTCAAATATCTTTAAAAGTTCCGGATCATTTTTAATAGAAAAAGGAACGACATAATCAAAATCTGTCGCCCGAACATATCGTTGACTTTGCTGAGAATAGGAAGCTAAACGATGCCTTACCAACTGATGGCTGCAGGCACGGGATATTCCTTCTACTGCAAAAGAAAAACTCACATGTTCCAGAGGACTTTCGTGCCCGGATTTAATTATCTTTTTTATAAAATCTTCTTTTTTTTTGTCTCCGCCAATATTTTTTTCATCCTTTTTACAAAAAACATCAGCAGCAAATTTATTTGAATAACATTGCCTGCAGGACGAATAAATCAAATTAACCGCGTCATTGGTCATTGAAATAAATTTTACCTTTAAATTTTTTTGACCCATTTTTCTATTTTTTCCTTAAAAATTATATGCCGTTATTCCGCCGAAAACAGTACTTCTCTCCGGAGAGGAAATTATGCCATAATTAATAATAAATGTCAAACATTTTAAAAAATCAATCACTTTTGAGAAAACCCTTTATTTTTGATAAAAATCAATCTGATAAATTACAATAATGCTGCTTAAATAATCAGGATAAACTATTCCTGAAGAATACCTTATTGTTTAAAAACAAATTAGCACCCAATATAAAAGGAGTTTTTCCTTTTTGGATAAAAAAGTAAAACTCCTTTTTATTGCTTTTGTTTAAACGTTACCAAATATTATTCTATTTTTTTAACTTACTTAGGTAGGTTTAAATTCATCTTGTAGATACAAAGCCCGGATATCTTAACTTTTTTCATCTTTCTCCTTCCAAAATATAGTAATGTCAAAAATCATTGACCTTTAATTAAAAACTGTATGCGCTTTCTTTAAAATCTTATCGGAAATGTTTATTCCCAACAGTTCAGAAACCCTAATATTTATTGATAAAAGTGTTTTTCTGGGAAAAGTAACAGGTAAAGAACTCGCATTTTTCCCCTTTAATATTTCACAGGATAATTCTCCTGACTGCCGGCCAATATCTTCATAATCACAATCTAAGGCAAACAATGCACCATTCTTAACCAGATGCCGGGCATACCCCATAACAGGAATTCTATTTCTCAAAGTAAAAGATAATATATACAATAAAGATTGTTTATTAATTAATTTTGTATCAAGAACCATCCACAATATGTCAATATCATTAATTAATCCGTTAATAGCATCGGGTACTTGCTTTGGATAAATGACCGTAACTTTTTTTAATTCTATTTCGTTTTCTTTAGCAAATAAAACAGCTTTTTTAATTATTTTTTCTGTATTAAACGGATTATAAACTACTCCCACTTCCTTCACATCAGTAACAATTGATTTCATTAGGCTTAATTGAACATCGGGAATAATATCCATTGCACTACCGGTAAAATTACTTCCCGGATTTTTTATGTTTTGTACAAAACCCTTTCCTACCGGATCTAATACCATGGAAAACACTACCGGAATATTCTTTATTTCTGCATCCCATACTTTTTGCGTACTTCGAGTACCTATAGTTAATATCAAATCTGTTTTTTCTTCTCTAATCTTCTCAATGGTACCGTCTATTCTTTTGTCTAGTAAATAATAATTTAAAACTAAATTTTCCCCTTCTTTATAGCCCTCTTTTTCCAATGCTTCCAAAAATCCTTTCAAGGCATCATTATAGGGTCTAATATTTAAACTCTTAATAATACAAATATCTACTATCTCCTCGGCAATTGTCTCTTTTATTTGCCCCAAAAACATTATTATTGTTAAAAACAATATTAGTTTATATTTAAGAGATAGTCTTTTATTTTTTTTTTTATTTTTCATCCTTAATTTCTTTCTTTCTTACTATTCATTAAAAACTCAGCCTTAATATATCTATTTCTTACATGTTTAACTTATCATAAAAAATACTTCCCTGTCAATGATATTATCTATCAGCTTTATATTTTTGATGATGTTAAATATTTCGCGTCCTTTTATCTATTTTAAATAGAGACTTTTTTATTCTTGACAAAAATTAGTCTGATAATTTACAATGAAACTGTTTAAATAATCAGGATAAAAAATTTCCAGAGGAATATCGCCTTGTTTAAAAAAATAATCAGTTACTTTAAGAAAAAACGAAATCACCAGAAAAGAGCCGCTAAATTTACTGAATTAATCAATATTCTAAAGGGAACCGATCCCGAAAAAGATAATCTTAAGGAATTTTATAAAACTTCTATTCTTCAAAAAAACAAAGAAAATATTCCAAAATTTTCAGCAATTCATTTTTCGGAAAGAATAATCCTGTTACCTCAGTGTCTTCGCAACATTGATCAATGCAAAGCTAAAGAAATCGGTATCCTGTATGAATGTCAGCATTGTGGTGCGTGCAAAATTGACTGGATTATCCAAAAAGCAAAAAATTTGGGTTACAAAGGAATTTACCTGCTCAAAGGCGGAAGTGTTATTTCAAAAATAATTGAAGAGGTTCACCCTAAAGCACTTATTGGGGTAGCCTGCTTTTATGAAGGATTAATCGGCATAACCGAATGTGAAAAACATGGCATTATCGTCCAATTCGTTCCTTTAACCAAAGATGGTTGTGTTAATACCGACTTAAATTTAGATGTATTAAAAAACTCAATGAATTTAATTAAATAATTCACCATATATCAAACAAACTTTAAATTTCAAAATTAATGGATGAATATTACTTTCAATATTTTGTTTTCCGTACAATAAACAAAAGTAGTTCCAAAAAATAGATGAAATATATAAGGCACATCATTCATAATGATGTATGCCTTGATACAGTCAATGCACTCCAAATACTTAGACTTATGCAAAATAGCTTTTTTACCCTTTTTGCCTGCCCGGTACGCCTCAGGCGGAGCGGACAGGCAAGCAGAATATTGTATTTTGCAGAAGTCTCCAAATACTAAATAAGGAGGATTGCCTTATGGCAAAAAGTATTTTAATTATTTTATTAGGAAAGAGAAAAGAATCTGCCGTTAGTGTCCAAAAGATTCTTACTCAATGGGGATGTTTGATAAAAACAAGATTGGGAATACATGATGGTGTGCTGGAAAATTGTTCGGAAAGCGGATTAATTATCCTGGAATTAGTAGGGGATAAATCCAAAAAAGAAGAATTTACCAGAAAATTAAATCTCTTATCCGGAGTAACGGCAAAACTTGTCGAACTTTCCATCGATAAATGAAAAAAAACTCTTAAAACAAAACCCTGCCAATATTTTTTTGAAAAGAAATTAAGGGAGTTTCTACCTTTTTGGCAAAAACTCCCTTTTATTCCTTCTTTTTATTTAACCGATATTATTCTGTTTTTTTTAATCCCTTTAAAACTTATAATTTACATTCCCGGTGATTTTTCTGCCTATTTCTTCACCAAAAACTAAACCAGGAATATTTCCCGGGGTATATTGATAATGTTCATCCTTAAAAAGATTAAAGGCGGCCACAGCTATCTCTAAATTATCGTTTATCTGATAACCCAAACGAACATTGACTAAAGTATAGGAATCAAGTTTAAGATTCCCCACCCACAATTCAACTTCGTCTACATAATTGACACTTACATTTAAAGACAACCCATTTTTTAATTTAGCCCTTAACTCCGCATTAACTTTATTTAAAGGGGATTCTTTTCTGCGTTGATCTTTTTCGTCCTCATCAGTAATAGGATCATCTTCCAAATCAATAATTTCCTGATAAGAATAATTAACCATTCCTGTTAATCCTTCAGCAATTAATACCTCTACGCTTATTTCCCCCCCTCTTCCCTCGGTTTCTCCGGTATTCAAATAGGTATAGTATGGACCTACAGGTGAACCTGGATAAAGTTCATTAGGAACAGACGTTAATTTAGCCCGGGCATTAATAAAATCTTTGTATTGGTTATAAAATAAATCCACTCTTGCCTTTACTCTATCCACCAGTAAGGTTTGATAACCAATTTCATAAGTAGTAATTTTTTCCGGGGTTAAATCTTCATTTCCTACTGTAGGTATCTCTACAATCATAGTGGGAGGAAAAGGAAGAGGAAGCCCGGTTTCAACCGTTACCTCTGTACTGGTTTCTGTATAGGATTCAAAAAAAGTAGGAGATCTAAACGCTGTAGCGGCAGATATCCTAAAAGTGTGATTTTTAACCGGAGAATAAATTACACTCGTTCTGGGAGTGGTATGATCTCCAAAAAGAGGATGATAATCATATCTCCCTCCTATAACTATGGACAGAGAATCTATTGGTTTAAACTCTTCCTGTAAATAAAAATCCCAGGTACCCTGTTCTTGTTTTCTATCTTTCAGTGTATCACTTTCTACATTGCACTGCCTGAAATTTCCTCCCAAAACAATAGAATGTTTTTCCAATAAATCTAATGCTTGCTGTATTTCTATTTCATAAGTATCACTTTCCTGTTTATCTGTCAGAAGAGTAGTTAAGTCTAATATCTCTCCATCTACTCCCTCCCAATAAGCAAGCACTTTTAAATCTTTAAAATTATAATCCGCCTGAAAATAATCTGTTGTTCCCTTTTTTTCCATAGGAATATGACCCGCTGCCAGTTCTCCCTCCGTTTCTCCATGTCCGCCGGAAAAAGTTAATTTAGAATTATCATTAAATTTATAGCCTACGGCTACATTTCCCCGTGGTATTCCGTCTAAACTTTCTTTATCCTTTATCCACTGGTCTGTTTGATACCAACCTAAAGATACTTTATAGTCTAATTTATCTATTACTCCTGCCTGAATCACTGATCCTAAGGAAGTATTATATTCTCCTGCAGTAAAGGAAATGGATGTTCCTTTTAATTTTTCAGGTGATTTAGTAATAATATGAATTACTCCGGAATAAGCATTAGCTCCGTACAAAGCCGAACCGGGGCCCCTGATTATTTCAATCCTTTCAATCTCTTCCAATGAAACAGTTAATGACTCCCAAAAAACATTTCCCAGGAGTTTCAAATAAATAGGCCGACCGTCAACCATTACTAACATTTTGTTATAAAGCCGGTGATTAAGCCCACGCGCAGCAACATTAAAATCCGAAGCAGTAACCGCCATAACATCCATACCGGGTACCATTCTCAAAAGGTCAGGAACATTCGTTGCCCCCGATTGGTGAATATCTTCTGCAGTAATTACAGTGATAGCAGAAGGAGCTTCACTTATTTTCTGCTCATACC
>JAGLHV010000076.1 GCA_023143305.1 bacterium
GAGGTTCATTTGCTTTTTCGGGTGGATAATATTTTAGAATTATTTATTTTGTTTAGAAATTTTTCAATTCCTTTTATAATTGCTTCTGCTTGTTTTTTTCGAAATTCAGGGTCAAGCAGAAGAGCTTCTTCCTGGGGATTACTAAGAAAAGCTTGTTCGATAAGAATAGCCGGTATTCGGGTAGTTCGAATAATTTTATAATTAAAGTTTCCTACCAGTCCGAAATCGTTTAAACCTAAAAGATTGAGTTCTTGATGAACAAATTCCGCTAATAAGCGGCAATGATTGTGTTTATAGTAGGTGCTGACTCCGGAATAATCACTAAAAAATCCATGTGATAGATTTGCTGCATTTGCATGAATAGAAAGGATAAAATCAGCATTAGCTTCAATGGCACACTGCAATCTTTGAGTAAAAGAGGGATAAGCGTCTACGGGACGCATAATAACGGTTTTTGCTCCTTTTTCTTCCAGTAGTTTTTTTAGCAATGTAGAAAAGTATAAGTTAATATCTTTTTCCTTGGTTCCCATTACTCCGATTGCTCCGGTGTTATGTGCTCCGTGTCCTGCCTCGATAGCAAAAACAAGTCCTTTTAGGGGAGAATTCGGTTTTTTAGCAATCAGTGGTGGTCTTTTAATAAATATGGTAAGTCCTGTATCATCTCTTTCTGCCCAATATCCCCAGATTTGATTACATTTTAAGGGTATTCTGAGCTGATACCAATTATCTTCAATTTGTTTCCCGGTGACGGAGCCTACGATGGTTGCGCTTGATTGGTGGACGAACCAGGTTGTGGCAAAATGACTGTTGAAAAAATCTATAAACAAGCAGTTTTGCGGGTGGGTTTCTGAAGTTATATTATATATAATAGGTTCCCGGAAAGATATTCTTATGGTATCATATTTTTCGTCCCCGCTTATGGTACATAAGGGGAAATGCATATGCGGAATAGGGGTGCTTGTTGGCAGGATTTGGACCTTTTTATCCGAGATCCACCCGGTTAAAGATTTAGACAGGCGTAGTTTATATTTATCTCCTCTTTTTCCAATGATTTCAAAGCGAGTTCCTTCTGGTACTTCTGCAACAAAAGGGCCGCCAAGCCTGACCCGGTGGTCGCCAAATTCAATAAATGATTTATTTTTTTTTGTTTCTCCTACCCGGGGATAAAGAGAGTTCCATACCTCAACTTTTGCCTTTGATGTTTTATTCATTTTTTTATTAAAAAAGGGAAAATTACTTTTTTGTTTCATTTTTACGGTCACAGGAAGTGGGCTTACAGAAAATCCTTCGGGTATTTTAAACCGGGCAAAATAAGTGCTGGTAAAAACATTATTTTCGTTTTTTGTTTCCATAAGTTTTATTTTTTTATTATAGTATTCTGCCCATCCTCGCCAGTCTGCCGGTCCGGTAACTTTAATTTCCAAAACATCGTTGGTTAATAAGATTAAATCTTTAGACGGTTCTAATATTTCAATAGATTCTTTCCGGTCTAAAGGTTTGGGCGGTATTCTGGTGACAGATAAAAGCCGTGTGGTAGTTTTTCCCCGGTGATTGGTAGCACTAATTTTAATTTTATTTTCTCCCATTTTAAGGGGGATGTTGTCCATAGCAAAAGCACCTGTAGAGAAAACCTCTACGGTGGTGGTAGCTATTTTTATTTTATAAGAAGGCAGGGTTCTACCCAGGAGATGAATTACCTCCTGGTCTGTTCGTGATTGATGTTTAGGGTGGAAAATATGAAAAAAAACTGTTTCTTTTGCTTGTTCTATCCCGGTTAGGCTAATATTTATTTTCCTGATTTCGCCCAGGTTTATTTTATCTACATAAATTGATTTTTGTTCTGTTCCATCGTATTCTACAGTTAGTTTTAAAGGAATGGATGGAATCTGTAAAAAAGTAAATCGTCCATCAGCACTACTGGTATTACATTGAGTAAATTTATTATGGTAAAGCTCTAGGTGCTTATTTGAGTCAGGTTTAATGGAAATCCAGGCGTCAACTAAAGGTTGTCCTTTTTCATCTGTAACTGTGCCCAGAATCATACCTTTCTTAGTATTGGATTTTCGGTCAAATTGAGGAACCGGTCTTTTTTTTCGGTAGACTGTTTTTTTTAATTCTTTAAAGGCATTTTTTGCTTTAGCCGAACTATAAGAAAAAATAATTGTTCCCGGTCCGCCTCGTTTACGGACAGCTTTTATTTGGGCAATGTTTTCTTTTACTTTCCTGTTTTTTCCATATATTTTTTGACCGGCAATAACATGTTTTAAGCCCACCCCTTGATAAAAATTATTGAGCAGGTCGTTGTGATTGGGTTTGGAAACAGAAATATCCCAGAAAAGTGTAGGTGTACAAAAATCTATAGCACCGAGGTTTATCCATTTCCAGCTATCCTGAAAATAATCGTAATAACCACTGCTAAATTGATAGTAGTCCCTGGAAAAATAGGGATTATAAATCCCGGATACGGAAGAGGAGAGAACAACGCAGGGTTTTTCAGCAACAATTTCCGCATAAAGGTCGGTAATAAACTTGTTCAATTGTTCTCTTTGCCAATCAGACCAATCTTTTCGGTTGGGATTGCCTCTGGTAAAAAATCGTGTTTTACTTACAGTATCCAGGCTGTACTCTGCTCCCGGATATTGTAATTTAGCCAGATGTATCCCATCAATATTGTAACGGCGTACAAGATCAAGAATGATTTTGCGTAAATAAGCATGAACATGGGGAATACCGGGAGAAAGGTAATAATGTTTTTTATTTATGCTGTCCTTTGTTTTTCCTTTTTCGTCTATACAAATCCATGGGTCTTTTGATCCGGGTCCGTGTAAAGATAATAGATGATTGGGTGTAGTTTGTTTTTTTGTTTTTACCGTAATTAAAGACATTGTATCCATGTAGGCGTATAATTTAAGGTTTCGTTGGTGTGCTTCGGTTATCGCAAATTGTAAGGGGTCAAAGGGAAGAGATTTTTTTCCTATAAGTTGTGACCACGGTTCATAAGTGCTGGGATAAAGTACTTCTGCTCCGGCACGTACCTGAAAAACTACAACATTAAAGTTTGCCTTTTGTAAATCCTGCATAATATTAATAATATTTTGTTTACATGTTTTAGGGTCTTCGGAAACCCATTCAAGACAACTAATTAACATTCCTCTAAACTCGGGTGCAGGGAAAGAATCTTGATTGATATTATTTAGTTCTAAATTTGTTTTTTGAGTTAAGTCGGGGCTAATAAAAAAGAACAAAAATGTAATGAATAAACTTATACCTATAATAAATATAATTCTTTTTAATAAGGTCATTTTTCTGTCCTCTTTATATTTTTGAAGGTTACGGTATTATACAAATTTTTTGCCGGTAAATTCAATATAATTTGGGATAAAGCTGTCCTTCTAAATATAAATGAGATTTGACACAATTAATTTGATTTGGTATTATTTATACAATATGAAACAGAAAATTAGTAAAAAAAAGGTCTTATTTGTCTGTATATATAATTCAGTTCGTTCACAGCTGGCAGAAGGGATACTCAGGGGTTTATACGATTCTCACTATGAGGTTTATAGTGCAGGTATCTATGATTCAGGTATTAATCCCTGTGCTATAAAAGTGATGAAAGAAATAGGGATTGATATTTCCAGGCAATACTCAAAATCTTTGAAAAAGTTTGAAGGGTTAGAATTTGACTTTGTGGTGACTTTGTGTGATGAAGCAAAGCAAGC
This sequence comes from bacterium, assembly GCA_023143305.1. Lineage (GTDB taxonomy): Bacteria > CBDUZB01 > JAGLHV01 > JAGLHV01 > JAGLHV01 > JAGLHV01. Next base: position 3,723 of record JAGLHV010000076.1, read on the forward strand.
CTGTCCCTTTTTTCCCGGGGGAAAGAAATATTTGCATAAAAGTTTCCGGGATCCGGCTCAATTCAAGGGTTCACAAGACCGGGTTTTAAATGTTTTTAGACTTATCAGGGATGAAAATTAAAGATTGGATAAAGGAAACTTTTTCCCCTGTAAGAACAAACAGGTAAAAAAGATAATCCGGTTATACAATATTAATTATAGAAATCGAGGTGTTTTTTTTATGTTTAATATTCCTTACCAGGGTGTTGTAATAAGACCTCCCAGCGAAGCCAATAGCCTTATTTTTCAGATTACACTGGGGTGTTCGGATAACCATTGCATTTTTTGTCCTGCCTATAAAGATAAAAAGTTTGAAATTAAAGATTTGAAAGAGATTGAAAAAGAAATAAAATATGCTGCCCGGGTTTATCCTCAAACGAGAAGAATATTTTTTGCTGACGGGGATCCCCTGGTAGTAGAACAGGGGAAGCTGGTACAAATTTTTGAGCTTGTGCAGGATAACTTTCCAAAACTTACCCGAATTGGAATATACGGTTCTATCAAAAGTTTAGAGAATAAATCGGTTAATGATTTGTCTGAACTTAAAAAAAATAAACTGGGTATTATCTATCTTGGATTTGAAACCGGTGATGAGGAAGTATATAAACAAATTAAAAAATATGGGTCACCTGCTGGGAATGTGGAAACTTGTATCAAGATAAAAGAAGCGGGAATAAAGGTAAATGTGACTATAATCTTAGGGCTTGGGGGAAAAGACCTGTCGGTTCAGCATAGTGCAAATACCGCAAAAATTTTAAATCTTGCCCGGCCACAGCAAATAGCCGCTTTGACTTTGATGGTCGTTCCGGGAACGCCTCTTTATCAAATGATAGAAAAGGATAAATTTAAACAGCTTGAGCAATTTGATTTTTTGGAAGAGCTCCGTTCTTTAATAGAAAAACTTGACGATTTTAAATGCCTGTTCTTTTCAAATCACGCTTCGAATTATTACTCCATAAGTGCGAGATTTCCTAATGACAAAGGCAGAATTTTAAAAGAACTTGAATGTATAATCAAGAAGAAACAGAAGGATATTCTGACCCCTGATTTTATGAGGGGCTTGTAGAATAATAGTATCATCTGTAAAATGGCTGTTGTTTCTGTTTAAGGATAATTGGAAGATATATAAAATAGGGGGGTAAATATGAAAAAATTATTTTTGTTGGTTTTATCTTTGAGTTTGTTAGCACTTTCGAGTTATGCAAATCAATTATTAGAAGGGGAAATTGCCTTTTTTTCTACCAGGGATAATGAACATGGAATTTATGTAATGCATTCTGATGGAAGTAATCAAAGAAAACTGGTTAAACCGGCAAAAGAGGAGTGGCCTATGCCGGCTATAGGCCTTTCCTGGTCGCCGGATGAAAAACACATAATTTTTAGTTCAAAGAGGGATGGAAATGGGGAAATTTATATTATGAATAGTGATGGAAGCAAACAACGAAACTTAACAAATAATCCTGCTGATGATAATTTCCCTGTTTGGTTTCCTGATGGGGAAAAATTAATTTTTAGAACAAATCGTGATGGAAACTGGGAAATTTACAGTGTGGATTTAAATGGGAAAAATCCAAAAAACTTAACAAATAATTCCGCTGATGATATGTTTTTAACCTGGCGTTGAGATAAAATTGAGTGTTTGCTATAGTTTAAAATGTATAATTTTAAAGAATTATTTTTTAATAAATTTATATTTGGTGTATAAAAAACGGAGTTGTTGTATTTCTTTGAGAAATTTAAAATTTTATGAACAAACAATTGCAGTAAGTATAAAAGTTTAAAGGAGGACATAAATGAAAAGGAAATATTTTTTGTTTTTGAAAACAGTATGGATTTTGGTAGGGGTTATGTGCTTGGGTTGTATAAAAGCGGGAGCGGTGGGGACGCTGATTCCCCTTTCTTCAGCTACTTATAACGGAGGTAGCCAAGAAGATGCTTATTCTGTAGCTGTAGACGGAGATGGGAATGTTTTTGTTACCGGTACCCTTCAAAATGGAGCAAGTCTTGATTATTGTACTATAAAGTATAACAATGATTTGTCTTTAACACTCGCTTCGGTTGTTTTTAACGGTTCCGACAACAGAGATGACCGGGCTAGAGCAGTAGCCGTAGACGGGGACGGAAATATTTTTGTTACCGGGGAAAGTTATAGCGGAACAAATTTCGATTATTGTACTATCAAATATAACAATGACCTTTCCGTAATGCTGGCTTCGGCTACTTATCATGGTTCTATAAATGGATGGGAAAGGGCTTATGGATTAGCGATAGATAATACAGGGAATATTATTGTTACCGGACAAAATTGGAATGGGTTAAACCTGGATTATTGTACTATTAAATATAACAATGACCTTTCCGTAATATTAGCTTCGGCTGTTTACGATAATTCCGGAGCTGATAATGCTTATGCGGTAGCTTTAGATACGGATGGAAATATTTTTGTTACCGGACAAAGCTGGGGTGGATCAAGTTATGATTATTGTACGGTTAAATATAACAGTGATCTTTCTGCAGTACTGGCTTCGACTACCTATGATGCTCCTGCAGGAGACTGGGATAGTGCTAAAGCAATAGACGTAGATAATGATGGAAATATTTTTGTTACCGGGACGTGTTCCGACGGAGTAATTTTTTATTGTTATACTGTAAAGTATAATAACGATCTTTCTCTGGTGCTTGGTTCGGTTACTTATAATGGACCGGCAAACGGTAATGACTGGGCTAGTGGTATAGCTATTGACGGAGGGGAAAATATTATTGTTACCGGATCGAGTGATAATGGAGCAAACAATGATTATTTTACCATAAAGTATA
>JAGLHV010000077.1 GCA_023143305.1 bacterium
TAAGAACATTATAGATTCCGCATCAAGTGCGGAATGACAGAACATTGTATTTTGCAGAAGGCTATTTATATAAATTTATTTCCTTTTTATTTTTGTAATAAAAATAAAAAATACTGATATAACTAATAATGGAAATAAATAATAGTGCTATTGAAACGATGATATCAAGCATTTGAAACGATATTGACCAGTTTGATAAACCAATAGTTCCAAATGTCGAGTAAAAAAATGACGAAATATAAATCGGTATTGCCAAAAACGCGGTGCAAATCATAATCATGGTTAGATATTTTAAAAGAAAAATTTTAATAAAAACTATTGTTTTTTTTATTGATTTTAAAAAATCCAATTTTTCTGTAGTAATAATAAACGGCGTCATCAAAATAATAACGCTCAGTAGAGGCATTAAAAAAGATGAAGATACTTTTTTAATGCTGTCTAATAATTTAAATGATACCGGGGGTATTCCCGTAAGTAAATATTGTATTGTTTGTCCGAATTCTGAAAGAGAAAAAATGTAAGTAATTAAGACTAATAATACTTTGAAAACAAATAATTTCTTAAAAACCGAAAATGAATCACTTAATACTTCTTTCAAAGAATATATCTTGTTTTCAAAAATCCCATTCAAACTTAACAGAATTGCTGCTTCTAAGATTGAAAAAAGCAATAAGCCGGAAAAACTTAATACAATCATTATCCCTGTTGTGGTTAATAAAAGAATAGTATTACTTTTTATCTTAATATTCAGAATGACTAAAACAATAAAAAAAAGAATTGCAAATAAAGAATACTTCATTTGTCTGCTGAAAGAATCTACATCAATTTTATTTTTAACGTCTACGAATTTGAGTATTTTTTTATGAACAATTTTATATATTAATAAATAACCGATAATACCAAGAAAAAACAGAAAATTCCCTGCTATAAAACCTGAAAAACCATAATCTAAATATAATGGTGCTTTAATTAAAGCACCTAATGATTTTACCATGACTGATAGGACATTTATACTTTGAGAAGTTCTAAATGCAGAATTTAAAACACACGGATATTTAAGATAATAATAAATCCAAACCGTGATTTTATAAAAACAATTTGCCAGAATAAAAATGAAAGGCAGAACAAACAACCATGTATTATTTTTTAAGATCAACAGGGATTTTTTAAAAATATCAAAGATTTCATTAAAATTCTTAAAACCGGTAAAGGAAGTGCCGGGAAGCTTTTTAGCCATTTTTTGATGGATAAAATAAGCTATTAGATAGATTAAAAGAGCTATTCCCACTATGTTCATAAATAATACTTCTTTCATTTTCTTTTTTTCCTTTAAATAGTTTGCATTTTTTTTGTCTTTTAGTTTAAGTTTCTATTTCTTGTTTTTTTGAATTCATAATTCCTATGTCTGTTGTCTTTATTCTGTTATCTATGGACTATGGACTAAATCTGTTTTTGTCTCTTGTCTATATCCTCTTAAACTTCCTATCTAATTCTTCTTCGGTGATTTCTATTATTATAGGTCGGCCATGTGGACAGGTAAACGGGTTTTTTGTTCTTTTTAAATCTTCCACTAATTTTTCTATTTCCCTGCTTCCTAATGAATCTTTTGCTCTTATTGCCGTATGGCAGGCGGTTCTTATAATACGGTCGGTTATTTCATCGGTAAGTTCAATTTCTTTTTTAACGGTTCCTAATTCTAATAAGCGATCTAAAACATCCTGAATAATCTGTTTATTATTTTTATCTCCCAAAAGTGCCGGTATTCCTTTTACTTTAAAATCATTAGCCCCGAATTCTTCGATTTGAAACCCTATTTTATTGAGATAAGTAACGTTTTTTTTTACTACTACACTTTGGCTGGGAGAAAGTTCAATAGTAAAAGGAATAAGTAATCCCTGAATAGAAACGGCCTCTTTGCTAATTTCTTCTTTAAACTGTTCGTAAACTATGCGCTCAGAAGCAGCATGCTGATCAATTACCAGTAAATTTCTTCCTTTTTGTGCCAGAATATATTTATTGCTCATCTGCGCCAGGGGTTGTATCTGAATATCAATAAGTAATCCTTCTTTTTCTTCTTTTGAATTTGAATAAACAAATTTCTTAGGTTGGGATAAATCCTGTTTTGATAAATTTTGTTTGTTAATATTCGCAAAAAAATTCTTCCGGTCAACTGAAGAACGAAATGTTTTATTCGGTTTAGTCATATAATCAGCAATACATTCTTTTATTCCCCTCTCCCGTTGATTAAACTGGTTGGGTAACGGCTGGTATTTAACATTGGCGGAGAATTCCCCCCGTTGCAATGATTTTTTTATTTCTTCGGCTAATAAAGAATGTATCGCCTGCTCATTAATAAAACGGATTTCCGATTTGGCAGGATGAACATTTACATCAATCAGGGATGGTTCTATTCGGATAAACAGAAATATCGCCGGATACCTTTTAGGAGGAATTATATTTAAATAAGCACTATAGATAGCATGGCTAAGTAATCTTGACCCGATAAAGCGATTATTTACAAAAATTAATTGTCGGTTTCGATTAGAAAAAGTACTGGAAGGAGGAGAAATAAAACCTCTGACGGATAAAAAATTATTAGAGAAACTTAAACTTTTTAGTCTGCTAAAAAACTGATTTCCGTATAATGCCACCAATCGGTCAGCGGGGTTTTTAACTCGAGGAACATTGATTAATTCCTTCCCTTCACTGATTAGTTTAAAAGCAACCTCATAAAAAGATAAAGCCATACTTTCTACTATTTTACTGATATGGTCTATTTCCGTAGTATTAGACTTTAAAAACTTTCTTCTTGCCGGAGTATTAAAAAACAATTCTTCTACATCAATTTGCGTCCCTTCCGGACAACCCGCTTCTTTTATTGCTTCTTCCTTTCCTCCGACGGAAATAATTTGATTTCCGGCTAAAGAACCCTTTGTTTTAGTAAATAATTTAATTTTAGAAACAGCGGCAATACTGGGCACAGCTTCACCTCTAAACCCCAGAGAAGTTATTTTTTCCAAATCTTCGGCCCGGGTAATTTTACTGGTTGCATAACGATGAAAAACCAGGGGTAAATCCTGCCTGCTTATTCCTTCTCCGTTATCAGTAACCCTGATTAAACCTTTACCTCCACCCTTTATTTCTACCAGTATTTGAGTGGCTCCGGCATCCAGGGAATTTTCCATTAATTCTTTAACTACCGAAGCCGGACGCGATACTATTTCTCCGGCAGCAATTTTGTTTACAACCTCAGTAGATAAACTTTTTATTTTATTAGGCATTATTTTCACTTTCTTTTTTAAACTTTAATGTTCTTTTCTTTAATTCCTGTAATTTATTTAAAGCTTCCAGGGGAGTCAAGCCATCTATAGGTAATTGCTTAATTTCTTCCATCAGGAGATTTTGTTGTTGGGTAAAGAGATTTAATTGTTTATTATTTGAATCTTCCGTGTCGGTATTTAGTCGTAAAACATTTCCTTCTTTGTAAACATTCTTTTCCAATTCTACTAAAATGTCTTTTGCTCTGTTGGTTACCGAAGCAGGTAATCCGGCTAATTTTGCTACATGAATACCATAACTTTTATCGGCACTCCCTTCTATTATTTTACGCAGGAAAATTATTTCATCGTTCCATTCCCTCACAGCAATATTGTAATTTTTTACTCCTTTTAATATTCGGGCTAATTCAGTTAATTCAAAATAATGCGTAGCAAAAAGGGTTCTTGGACCTTGATTAGTATCTTTATCCTTTTTACTGTGCAGGTATTCCACACTGGCCCAGGCAATACTCACTCCGTCAAAAGTGGAAGTCCCTCTCCCTACTTCATCTAAAATTAATAAACTACGGGAAGTAGCATTATTAAGAATATTTGCTGTTTCGTTCATTTCCACCATAAATGTCGATTCTCCCTCAGCAAGATTATCTGCAGCTCCGATACGGGTGAAAATTCTATCCACTATCCCTATTTCTCCTTCTCTGGCCGGAATAAAACTACCGATTTGAGCCATAAGGGTAATCAAAGCTACCTGCCTGAGATAAGTTGATTTTCCGGCCATATTAGGTCCGGTTATAATCAAAATCTGGTTCTCGTTGCCGTCTATCTGTATATCGTTGGGAATAAAACCCATCCCTACCAGACTTTTTTCTACTACCGGATGTCTTCCGTCCCGTATAACAAACCGGTAATCATTAGTTACTTCCGGCCGGCTATAATTATTGATTACCGCAGCTTCGGATAAACTTAAAATAGCGTCCAGAGTCGCAACAGTTAAGGATACTTCCTGAATAGCTGTAGTTTTTCTGATTACTTTTTCCTTGATTTTTTGAAATACCTCGTATTCTAAGTTAAAAATCTTTTCTTCCGCTCCTAAAATAAAAGATTCCTGTTCTTTCAATTCCGGGGTAATGAATCTCTCAGCGTTAGTTAAGGTTTGTTTACGAATGTAGTTTTCAGGTACATTAGCCAGATTTGCCCTGGTTATTTCAATATAGTATCCAAAAACACCGGTATAGCCTATCTTTAAGGAATTAATTCCGGTACGTTTTTTTTCTTTTTTTTCTAAGTTGAGTATCCACCCTTTACTTTCCGAACGAGCCAGGTTAATTTGGTCTAATTCAGAGTGATATTCCTTTTTAATTAATCCCCCTTCCCTCAGAGATACAGGGGGTTCATCCACTATTGATTTTTCAATCAGTCCATAAACTTCTTTTAAGTCGGATAATTGTTTTGTCAAATTACGCAGGAAATTACAATGAACTTTATCCATCTTTTCTTTAATCAAAGGAATAACTTTTAACGAATTTTTCAAGGCTACCAAATCCCGGGCATTGGCTGTTCCACAATTTAGCCGGCTGATTAGTCTTTCCAAGTCACTTATTTTTTTTAATTCATCCTGTAGGTTCTTACGCAAAACAGTATCGAGAAAAAATTCAGCATTTGCTTTTTGTCTTGCCTGGATTTTTTCTATATCCAGCAATGGTTCAAGTATCCATCGCCTGAGAGTTCTTGTTCCCATTGGGGTTAAGGTATAATCCAGTACTTCAAGCAAGCTGTTTTTTCTGGTTTTAGTGGATAAACCGGTCACCAGTTCCAGATTGTCCTGAGTAGATTTATCCAGAACCATAAAATTTTCCGTAGAATACCACTGCAGGTGATTTATATGAGCAAGAAAAGTTTTTTGTGTATCTCCCAGATAAGCAACAATTGCTCCCGAAGAAAAAATAGCCTCTTCTTTATCTTCTAAGTTAAATCCTTTAAGTGAGGCGACTTTAAACTGATTTGTTAACTTTTGATAAATAGATGCTTTTTCATATCGCCAGTCCTCAATAAAATTAATGGAAATATTCCACCTTCCTAAAAAATCCAGAAAATCTTTTTTTTCTTTCATAAAACAGGGTAAAATACATTCGGCCGGTTGAAAACGGGAAATCTCATTGCTTAATTTATCCAGAATATGTTTGCCGCCTATTTGTGTAGTTAAAAATTCCCCGGTAGAAATGTCGGTAAAGGATAAACCAATTTTACTGTTGGCATTTAAGTCGGAAATTTTGACCCCTTCGAATATTTTGGGATCAATATAAATAGCGGATAAAAAATTATTGTTTTCCTTAGAAAGAAGATGATCTTCTACAATCGTCCCGGGAGTAATTAAACGAACAACCTCTCTTTTTACAATTCCTTTACCGGCTCCGGGAGATTCCATTTGTTCACAAACAGCTACTTTTTGTCCCTGCTTAATCAGCCGGGCAATATAATTGGTAGCAGAATGATGAGGAACACCGCACATAGGAATTTTGTGACGGGAAGTTAAAGTAATTTCTAAAAGGCGGGAAGCAACCTGAGCATCTTCTCCGAACATTTCATAAAAATCGCCTAAACGAAAAAAAAGGATAGCCCCGGGATAATTTTTTTTTATTCGTTGATATTGCTGCATCAAAGGAGTAATTTTATTCATTACTTATCATCACTCCTCCGGTTCTTCATCATCTTTTTTTAATTCAGCAAATCGAACAGATAAAGCCTCAATTTTCCTGTCTTTTTCTTTGAGTAGGCTGATTAATTTCCATTGCTTTAAAAGTCCCAGGATAGTAGCAAAGAGACCTCCAAATAAAACCGAAATCAAAATGACCACCATTAAAGAAAGAGGAGGGCTTACCCATCCAAATAATTTAATTTCAACCGGTGAAATATTTTGCATAGTAAAAACAACCAAAATTAAAGAAAATAATAAAATAACAATTAATTTTAACTGCATCCCTGCCTCCTTTTTTTCCCTTATATTTTCAATAAAGTATTATAATCATATTTCAACACTTTTTTCAAGATATTTTTCTTGCTCTGCCAATCTGTAAGGTGAATAAAACGGGTCATTTTTATATACAGGCTGTATCATGGCCCCCTTTTTTGGTAGCCGCAGGCTTTGAGCCTGCATAAAATTTAAAGGTTGCGGCTACCACATAAAAATCTGAATTATGCCACAGGAGGATATTTTTTCTTTTAACTTTATGACTCTGTCTTTCTGCCTATATTTTTCTTTTATCTGGTATCTGTGGACTATGGACTGTCGACT
>JAGLHV010000078.1 GCA_023143305.1 bacterium
TTAAATCTTCCAACCGGGTCGTTTTAAGTGTTTCATCTTTATCCCAATTTATCCCTGTATCAGTAAATATAAACATCTGCAGACTTTTAAAATAAAAGTCAGGAAACATAAACCACATATAATAATTTATTTTAGAAAAAAGATAAAACTGCCCTTCAGCACTTACCACCATCATTTTACTGTTCTCATATTCATTACGGGAACACCCTCTCACCGGCAAAGAAAAAAGTGTTTTATCTTTTCCTTCACTACTCAAGCCTAAAAAACGAAAAGCCACAACTTTATCTTTCATTACGGTAAAAAATCTCTGGGAATCTAATATATATTCATCATAGTCATAAGTACCGCCTAAAACCTCCCTTGCCTGATAAGCGGAAATTTTTGTCCGCCCACCGCTCATTACATCGATAAATTTCCACTTAGTAGTATCTCTAACTAAGGACGCACTTACCCCATTTTCCATATAATCATTAATTTCATCATCTTTAGTACGATTTCTTTCCTGCTTAGCCACAGTCATCACACCTAATTCAATACGGTTAAAGCGATTAAACGGATAACTAACTACTACCTTTTCTGAATGTTTCATCCGGCGAACATGACATTCTCCTTCGGTTAAATCATCGTAATAATAATAGTCATTTCTTCCATTAAAATAAAAATAAAACTGGGGACGCCATTTCTTATAAGCGTACCCAATCTGATAAAATAACCAGTTATCATAATCAGAATAATCAACCCCCACCGACAACTGATGATTTCCCATCATATCACTGGTTTGCCAATAAGCAGCAGTATACAATCCTCCCGGAATAGCAAAAAACAAAAGAGGATAAAACAAATCTGTGGACATATCTAAACGATACGGACGCTGAGCAATAATAGGCGAAGATGTCTTTTCCCGGTAATGAGAAAAAATTTCCTCTTTTTTTTCCAACAAAGGATACTCAACTATTTGTGCGGAAAAGGAAAGAGGAGCGGCTTCTCCCATATAAATATTCATTTCGCCTTTGCAATAAGAAGTAAATAATATTCTTTTACCATCAGAAGAAAATTGCGGAGTAAAGTTTCCACCTATTACATCCGTAAGTTTTATTACAATATTAGTGTTTAAGTTAAGAACATATAAATTATATATACCATCCTTATCCGAAGAAAAAATAATACTTTTGCCATCCGGTGACCAGGAAGCATCTTTTTCCTCAAAGGTAGTATCCATTATCGGAGTTATTTTTAAATTAGAAAGCTCCAGTAAATAAAGGTCTTTATTCCTTTCTTTTTCTGAAACATACAATATTCTTTTTCCGTCAGGAGAAAACACAGGATAATCATCGCATCCTACGTCACTATTTAACTGAATAAGATTTTCACCATTACTATCAACCAAATATAAGTCTCTTATTCCTTTTTTCATTCCGGTAAAGACAATTTTTTTTCCGTCAGGAGAAAAACAGGGAGAAGAGATACTATCAAAATTTTTTATCTTTAGTTTTTTTATTTTATTTCTTTTTATATCCAGTAAAAAAATATAATCTTTTTCATTTTTTTTTGCTACAAAAGCAATTTTTTTTCCGTCGGGAGAAAAAGAAATCGCATGACCGTCTGCCTTTAAATAATCTATGTTTCTTCCTATCTTTTTTTTCAAAAGAGATATTTGATTAAAATCATCCGTGGACATAATAAATAAATCATTGTATCCCGCCCTATCAGAAATAAAGGCAATATTCCTTCCATCTTCAGACCATACGGCATTAGTATTGAATTCATTATGTACTGTTAGCTTTTTACCGTAAAAGGCAGGTTTTTCTTTACCCTTTATTTCTCCTGAATATTTTTCTTTTAAATACTTACGCCATTTTCGGTCAAAGTTCTGAAAATTTACTCCTATTACTTTTAGAAAGACAGTATTTAAATCAAATTTATCTCTAAACTCCTTAATGAGTAAAGGGATTTTATCTACACCATATTCCTGCGCTAAAAATTTTAAAGCATATTCTCCTTCTTTGTAAGCTAATTTAACTTGATGTCCTTCCAGGTGACCAAAATTATGTAGATGAGATAAAGGAATGAGCAAATCATAAACAGCGGCGTCTCTTATAATCATTTCTTCTAAAGCCTTATTATCTAAATCCGCTGATACATATTCGGCCAATCCTTCTATTAACCACAAAGGATAAAAAAAAGATTTAACCAGCCTTACCGACCTCCATCCGGTATAAAGAATATGAAAAGTAACAATATGGACAAACTCATGGGTAATTACTTTTTCCAGCCACTGTTCAGACCCGGTCAAAGGTAAAACAAAACGATTTTTAAATGCTTCAGCAAAACCTCCTGTTCCTTCACCGACATTAGCAATATTGTTCTGTAAAAAATGATTTTGAGTTGCATAAAGAAAAAACGGCGTCTTTTGGGTAGGTAAATATTCTAATGCTTTAGTTACTTTTTCATAAGCATTTTCCAACATCTTCCCTGTTTTATCCAGATACTCCTCTGTATCCGGATAATAATAAATTTCAAAGTGTTCGGTTTCAGCAATAAACCATTTTTTATTCCCTATAGTGACTACTCTGTTTTTACCAAAAGCATTTACTTCATCTTTTAAATTATTTGCTAACAAAAAAAAGACCAGTATTATATACAAAAAACTTTTTTTCAATTATTCTTCTCCACAAATTTTTACTCAGCAGCTTTTCAGTCTCCTTTAAAATCTTTTTTAAACTTATTTAATTTATCTCCTAAAATATCTCCTAAATTCATTTTAAAAGAAGGTAGTTGCATGTGTTTGTGCATTTCTTCTTTTTCCAATTCTTTTATCGATAAATTAATTTTTCCTTCCTCATAATCAATCCCGATTATTTTAGCAACAATTTCATCGCCCACTTTCAACGATTCCTCTGATTTATTCATATACTGATTGGAAATCTGAGAAGAGCGTAATATTCCTTCTATTCCTTCTTCAATTTTTACAAAATAACCAAAATCGAATGCTTTAATTATTTGTCCTGTCACCTTATTTCCTTTTTTATAATTCAGATATGGATTTTTTCCTGCTTGTTTTAAACCTAAAGAAATTTTTTCCTCTTCTACATTAATATCTAATACCGTTACTTCCACTAAATCATTTTTATGTAAAATTTCTTCAGGATGTTTTACTTTTTTTGTCCAGGACATATTTCTAAGATGAACCACCCCTTCTATCCCCTCTTCTAATTTTACAAAAGCCCCAAAAGAAGTAAGCGTACTTACCTTTGCACTAAGCTTCATCCCTACAGAATATTTTTCTTTTATCCTTTCCCATGGATTAGGGCCAATTTGTTTTATTCCCAATGATATTTTTTTATTATCTTTATCAATATTCAAAACCCGGGCTTTTACTAATGCCCCCCTGGAAACCACTTCAGAGGGATGCTTTATTCTTTTCGTCCAGGAAATTTCAGAAATATGAACCAAACCCTCTACACCTTTTTCTATTTCTACAAAAAAACCAAACTTAGTAATATTCCTGACCCTCCCACTAACTAACGATTCTATGGGATATTTGCTTTCAATATTTTCCCATGGATGAGGGGTTAATTGTTTCAAGCCTAAAGATATTTTTTGAGTATCCGGATTAAAAGAAATAATTTTTACTTTTATTTCTTCCCCTTCTTTTAAGAATTCTCCTACTTTATCCACTCTCCCCCAGGAAATATCATTCTTATGCAACAACCCATCTACGCCCCCAATATCTACAAACGCTCCAAAATCAGTAATTCTTTTTACTACTCCACAACAAACCTCTCCTTCTTTTAAAGAAGCAACTCTCTTATTTTTATTTTCTTCTCTTTCTTTCTCCAATATTATTCTGGAAGACACCACGATATTGTTTTCTTCTGAAGAAAACCTGGTAATTTTCACTTTAAGTTTTTGTCCGACAAACTGGTCTAAATTTTCCGAAAATTTCAAAGAAACCTGTGAGTGAGGCAGAAAAGCATCCTTGCCTATATTTATACACAGCCCTCCTTTCACTTTGCCTTTTACTTTTCCCTCTACAGGTTCTCCGTTCTGATAAGCACTCTTTAATTTTTCTACCATTTTTATATTACAAGCTTGTTCATAAGATAACACCGGACAACCCGTCTTTCCCTCTATTTTTTTTAAATAAACCTCTATCTTTTTCCCTGCTTTTATTTCGATATTTTCGTCATTTTGGCCGAATTCAATTAAAGGAATAACCCCTTCGGATTTTAATCCTACATCAACAAAAACATTTTCAGAATCAATTTTTATTATCTCTCCCCAAATAATTTCTCTTTCTTTCAAACTATTCTTTGGCTCGGAAGACAAAACTTCTTCCATTGAAATTTCCTGGTTTTCTAAAATATCTTCTCCCATTATAGTTTTAGCCTCCTTAATTTTTTAACTACTTTTTCTATTATCCACTGAGGAGTAGAAGTCCCCGTGCTTATTCCTATTTTTTTAACATTTTCAAACCAACTTTTTACTAAATCCTTTTCTGTTTCAATATGATAGGTTTTTTCCTGAATTTCCTTACATATTTTCACTAAACGATTGGTATTAGCACTATTATATCCACCTATAATCAACATTGAATCTACTTTTTTTGCTATTTTTTTTGCTTCCTTTTGGCGATTTTGTGTAGCTTCACAAATAGTATTGTATATTTTTATCTCTTTTGCCTGCTGCAAGAGAGCAACTATAATTACTTTAAAGTTCTCCCGTAACTGAGTAGTCTGGCTAATTACCCCTATTCTCCTCCAGGAAAAAACGTCCTTTAGTTGATCTATCCTTTGAACAATTTTTACCTGGGTATTAGCATAACTCAACAATCCTTTTACTTCCGGATGATTTTCCTCGCCTACAATTATTATTTTATATTTTTCCTTACTTAACCGTTTAATCAAATTTTGAGCATTTTTCACAAACGGACAAGTAGCATCAACAACCTCTACTCCTTTTTCTTTTGCTTCTTTGAAAAAAGATAAATCTGCACCATGGGAACGAACAACAACTCTCCCTTTTTCTAATTTACTTAAATCGCAAATTATACTAACACCTTGCTTTTCTAATTTACTTACTACCTGGGGATTATGAATAATCGGCCCTAGCGTATATAAAGACTTTTTACCTGCCATTGCTTTTTCTACTAAATTTATTGCTCTTCTTACTCCAAAACAAAAACCGGCATTTTTTGCTATGATAATTTCCACTTTTTTCCCGCTTTCCAATCAATTCTCTTTTAATTTTTTTATCTGTTTTATAATATCATTACTTATTGTTTCATAAGATTGTTTGTTTTCCGGAAAATCATTGTAATATAACAATTTTCCAAACTTTATTTTTATTGATTTAAAATAAAAAAAATTATGACCATATTCAATTAATACCGGCAAAACCGGAGCTTTTGCTTTAACTACCAATAAACCTATACCCCTCTTTGCTTTACCTATATTTCCATCCCGGCTGCGTGTTCCTTCCGGAAAAACAACAACTCCCTCACCTCTATTTAAATATTCAATTACTTTTTTTAAAGAATTACCCCCGGCTCCGCCTCTTTTTATGGGAATGACATTAATTGCTTTTAATATTTCTCCAAAGATTGATATACGAAAAAGTTCCTTTTTAGCTAAACTATAAATTTCTCTTCTTACCACTACACCCATACAAGGAGGATCTAAATAACTTACATGATTAGGCGCAATAATTACTTTCCCTTTTTGAGGAAGGTTTCCTCTTCCACAAGTTTTTAAACCTAAAATACCTCTGACTAATACCCATAAAATATTATATCCTACAAAATAAATCATTTATTTGTATCCAAAATTAAATTGTTTTGCTTATTCTTTTGAAATTTTTATCAATTTTTAAGTTTACCCAGGATAGATTCAACCACTTCTTCCACACTTAAATTGGTAGTATCAATTAAAACAGCATCAGCAGCAATTTTTAGGGGATTTAAACTCCTTGTTTTATCTTTTTCATCTCTGAGTCTAATTGCTTCTTTTATTTCTTTTAGTTCTACATTCTTATCCTGTTGTATCAAATCTTTATATCTTCTTTTCGACCGTTCGTCCAAAGAAGCATCAAGATAAAACTTCTTTTCTGCCTGAGGAAAAACTACTGTTCCTACATCCCGACCTTCCATAATAATTCCCCGTTCAATACCTGCTCTCCTCTGCAGTCTTAATAAATATTCTCTTATTTTCCTGATTCTGGAAATTTCATTACTTTTTTTAGTAATCTGTTGTGTTCTAATTATAGAAGTCACTTCCCGTCCATCTACAAAAACATGAAAAACATTTTCTTGCGGTTGCCAGGTAATCTCGGTATTATCTATTAAGTCTTGTAATTCTTCATCATTTTCTACATTAATCTTACTTTCTAATATCTTCCAGGCAATCGCCCGGTACATTGCTCCTGTATCTATGTATTTATAATCTAACAAGTGAGCAATCCTTTTAGCTATTTCACTCTTACCCGCCCCGGCAGGTCCATCTATAGTAATAATTATTTTATCCATTTTT
>JAGLHV010000079.1 GCA_023143305.1 bacterium
TTTCTTCTTCATGCCCTCTTACATCTTCATCCATCCTTTTACCCTCCTTTTGATTTTTTCCTTATCTATATAAAATATCACTTTTTATTCATTTGTCAATTCTTTTTGTAAAATTTTACATAATCAAGGTTTGTAAAAGATTTTTATTACTTACTTTTTTAGCATTAAGATTTAATATTCCACAATCTTTTCATCCATTTTTTTATCATATTCCTATTTATTTTTTCCCAGAAACGAAACCTTTTTTTGTTTACGGAGGAACAGGTTCCCTTTTTGTTAACGGACGGAATAATACCCAGCTCTCTTCCTACTTCTCCAAAAATTTTTAATACTTTATCTAACTGTTTATCCGTATGTGTAGCCATATTGCTTACCCGAATAAGAGCTCTTCCCGGAGGGACAGCCGGA
The DNA here is from genome assembly GCA_023143305.1 of bacterium. Lineage (GTDB taxonomy): Bacteria > CBDUZB01 > JAGLHV01 > JAGLHV01 > JAGLHV01 > JAGLHV01. The sequence continues at coordinate 409 of JAGLHV010000079.1, forward strand.
GAAACTATCGGGGTAGTAAAGATTCCCAGATCAAAAAGCATGCGCCACATTTGAAAAGCTTTAAAATCATCACCAACAACAATGGGAATAATAGGAGTATCACTCGTTCCGGTATCAAACCCTAAATTTTTAAACCCTTTCATCATTTTGTGTGTGTTACGCCACAAACGTTTAATTCGGTAATTATCTTTTTTAATTACTTCCAAAGCTGCCATCACCGAAGCCACATTACTGGGAGGAAGGCTGGCGCTAAAAATTAGGGCTCGCGCATTATGTTTAATATAATGAACTATTGAGTCATTGGCAGCAATAAATCCCCCTACAGAAGCAAAAGCCTTGGAGAATGTTCCCATAATAATATCCACTTCGTCAGTCAGTCCAAAATATTCACAAGTCCCTCTTCCCTGTTTTCCCAAAACCCCTAAGGAATGAGCATCATCTACCATAACCTGAGCATTATATTTCTTAGCTAATCTTACAATTTCAGGAAGATTAACAATATCCCCTTCCATACTAAAAATACCATCAACAACAATCAACTTTGTCATATCTTTTAAAGGAATTAAAACCCTCTCCAAATCCTGCATATCATTATGTTTGAATCTTTTCATCTGTCCAAAAGAAAGCCGGCAGCCATCAATAATACTGGCATGGTCATATTTATCCGTAATTACTGTATCATTCTTTCCAACTAACGAAGAAAGAGCACCTAAATTTGCTTGCATTCCTGTAGAAAAAAGTATCGCTTTTTCTTTTCTTACAAATGTAGCTAATTTTTTTTCCAATTCTTCATGAATATCCAGGGTCCCATTCAAAAACCGGGAACCAACACAACCCACCCCATACTTCTGGGTTGCCCGAATAGATGATGCTTTTAACCGCCAATAAGAAGTTAACCCAAGATAGTTATTCGACCCCATCATTATTACTTTTTTCCCTTCAATAATGACTTCCGGATCCTGTCCTGATTCAACCCGACGGAAATAAGGATAACATCCTGTAGCCATTACATCTTTCGCAACTGTAAACTTGTCACATTTATCAAAAATATTCATTTTTTCTCCTTTCACTTATTACCTCCATTTTTTATTTTCATATTAATTATTTTTAAACTCTTTTTTACCTTCAATCACTATTTTTGAAAAATCAGCAATTCTTAAGAATAATTCTACAATATTTCTTAATAAAGTCAACCGATTATTTCGTAAATCTTCCTTTTCCGCCATTATCTTTACTGAGTCGAAAAAATTATTTATATATTCCTGTAAACTTAATAATACTTTTAACCCCTCTTCATATTTACTTTCTTTTAATAATTTTTCTGTTTGTCCTTTTACTTTCCGGTTAAAAATTTCCCAGAGTTCCTTTTCTGCAGGTTCTTGCAGTAATTCTATATTTACCTCCGCTATAACAAACTCACGGGAACATCCATCATCTTTCTTTACTCTTCCTTCCCTTTCTGCTTGTTTAACAATGTTGTATGCTCTTTTAAATAAAGTAATTAATTGTATAAAATCCGGCAAATGCCGAAAACGATGAAGGGTACAAACCCGCTTAAAACTATCTGCTATATCTACAAATTTCACACTTAAAACAGCATCTATTTCATCGTAACTAAGCTGGAAAGAGGTAAAAGTATTTTCCATTCTTTGATAAAAAAACTGCAATATTTGCTGCTTTAGCAACTTTTGTTTTTCTTCTTCTAAATTAAAAAGCCCTACCGATGAATTTACCAATTTTCCTAAAGATAAACGCCATCCTTTATCAATCATAATCCTGATAATTCCCTGGGCACATTTTTTTAAAGCGTAAGGGTCTCCTGAACCGGAAGGAATCAACCCGACACAAAAATTACCGGCAATTGTATCCATTTTATCAGCAATACTTACTATTAAAGATTCTACTGTTTGGGGCAACACGCTTTCCAGTGATTGTGGTAAATAATGTTCTCTTATTCCTTTAGATACAATCTCTTCTTCCCCACAATGAAGAGCATATATTTCTCCCATCACTCCCTCTAACTCAGGAAATTCTTTCACCATTTCAGTAACTAAATCCGCTTTAGACAAAAGGGCAATACGCTTTACCGTGGATAGGTTAAAATTTAGCCCTTCCACCTCCCGGGCAATAAATTCGGAAATTTTTATAACTCTTTCGACCTTATTATACAAACTACCCAGTTGTTGATGATATACAACTTTTTTAAGTTTTTCTACTTTTTTTACCAGAGGGGTTTTGGTATCTTGCTTAAAATAAAATTCTGCATCCTGAAGACGCGCCACTAATACTTTTTCCAATCCTTCTCTCAATACTTCTAAATATTCCGAAGTTCCATTGCGCAAAGCAACAAAAAAAGGAAGAAGCTTTTCTTCTTTATCCACTATGCAAAAATATTTTTGATGATGCCGCATACAAGTAATCAGAACTTCTTTAGGTAAATCTAAATATTTTTCCGGAAACTTTCCCAAAATTGCAGTAGGGTATTCCAGAAGAAAATTTATTTCTTCTACCAGCTTATTATCTTCCAGTATCGTCCCTCCGGTTTTTCTAACAACCTGGGCAATTGCTTTATTAATTATTTTTTTTCTTTCTTCCATATCCACAATAACACAATTATTTCGCAAAATCTCTTTATATTTTCCGACAAGAGGAATAACTACTTTCTGCCGGGATAAAGCATAAAGCCCATAAGTATAATTACCTGACTTTATATTTTGAAAAGTAAATTTAACTGTTTTGTTTCCATAAAGGCATAATAACAATCTAATCGGGCGGGCAAAATGGAAATCACTCCCGGTTATCCATCGCATAGTTCTAGGGAAATTTAACGAAGTAATAATTTGGGGAACAATTTCTGCTAATGCTTTTTTTGTATCTTCCGGTGGTTGTTTCTTTTTTATACAAATATATTCTCCTTTTTGGGTCTTTTTAACCAACAAATCCTCAATCCCTACCCCATACTTTTTAGCAAAACCAATAGCCACTCCTGTTGGTACATTGTCTTGATCAAAAGCCCTCTTCTTAGGAGGCCCGTTTATTTCTAACAACCCCTCTTTCCCTTTACAATTTATCTCCTCGATTATAAGTACTAACCTTCTGGGAGTAGCATAAACAACCAATTTAGAATAATCAATTCCTCTTTCTTTAAGCTTTTCTTCCATAAGTTTTTGCATTTCTGATAATGCTGGTTTTATGTACGTCGCCGGAAACTCTTCTGTTCCTATTTCTAATAAAAAGTCCTTACTTTTTTCCATCTTTTTCCCTTTCAAGTTCTATAGTTTTAAGGTATAATCGAGCTGACTGGCAGGCTAAATTTCTTATTCGGCCAATAAAGCTAATTCGCTCAGTCACACTCAGTGCTCCTCGAGCATCTAATAAATTAAATATATGTGAACATTTCATAACAAAATCATAAGCCGGTAAAACCAGATCTTTTTGTAATAATCTCCGGCCTTCCTGTTCGTAAATTTGAAAAAGAGTAAATAACATTTCTAAATTTGCTTCCTGAAAATTATACTTAGAAAACTGAATTTCATTTAATAATTGTATCTCTCCATATTTAACTTTATCCGACCATAACAATTCAAATACGTTATCCTGTCTCTGTAAATACATAGCTATCCGCTCTAATCCATAAGTAATTTCACAACTTATGGGATTCAAATCTATACCTCCTATTTGTTGAAAATAGGTAAATTGAGTAATTTCCATCCCATCTAACTGTACCTCCCAACCCAAACCCCAGGCACCCAGGGTGGGTGATTCCCAATTATCTTCAACAAAACGAATATCATGCACTAATGGATCAAGCCCTAACATTTTGAGTGAGCCAAGATAAAGTTCTTGAATGTCTAAAGGGGATGGCTTAATGACTACCTGAAATTGGTAATAATGTTGTAGACGATTGGGATTTTCACCATAACGACCATCAGTCGGACGGCGACAGGGTTGTACATAAGCAGCACTCCATGGCTCAGGTCCAATTGACCGTAAAAATGTGGCTGGATGGAACGTACCTGCACCCATTTCCATATCATAAGGCTGTTGTAACACACAGCCTTTTTCTGCCCAATAGGTTTGCAGTGCGAGGATAAGTCCCTGAAAGGTCGTCACATCAAATTGACTGGAAGGGGTACTTTTTTCTAAGCAGTTTTCTAACATTGTTTCTGACATTATATCTAACTTTTATTTTGTTTAAATTATTTTTTTATGACTAAATAGTTAATTATTCTAAAATAACCGCTTATTATACCTCAAAATTGTATTAACATCTGTAATTTAAAACGTTATATTGAAAGATTATTTTATTAGGTACGGCACTATTCTTATAGTGCTTGACCTAAAAATGCAAAAGGAAGTAATTCTGAGATACTATGTTGTTCAATTTCACTGGCAGAGGTGTAGCTATAAATCTGTGCATCATTCTCGGCTTGTTCAGCAATGACTTGTCGACATGCACCACAAGGGTAGGCTTTTACTAAAATTTTTGTCGCATTACGTGCCAAAATATGCACTTCACTAATATCGCCTATTTGTACACCTTCAGTAACAGCAGTGTGTAAAGCATTTCTTTCGGCACAAATTGTGGTGGGATAGGCGGCTGATTCAACATTCACTCCCTTATAAATATCGCCTGTTTTAGTGACCACAATAGCAGCCACATTAAAACCAGAGTAAGGTGCATAAGATCGTTCAAGTAAACCTTCTAATTGATGAAAATAATTCATAAAATTAAGATAATTCCAAAGTATAATGATTATTTTTGGTCAGATGAAATCCCATTTTTTCCAAATAGTGACAATGCTCTTTATCATGAGCGGACGCAGAAAACATTTTAATATTTTTTTCTTTAAAAAATTCAGGGTGTTGTTGATAGTAATACTCGCCTAATTTAAAATCTCTATAACGAGGGATGACATAATCTAATTTAATGGTAAAGATCCCCTCAACATTTAGATGACCCACTAGCACTCCTGCAATGTCATTATCACGCAACATATAAAATGAAGTATCATGAATGCTTAATTGATCGATACGGATTTGTTTTTCAATATCTGGTTGGTTGATACTTAAAAAATGTTGATAATAATCAGAATCACTGGACGCATTAATGATCTTAAAATCTTCTTTCGTGGTATAAATTTGATATAGCAAATAGAGATTAATACAGGCAATGCCAATATTCATAAAGACCGTTGGCACAGAACCAATTAAATAAGCAAAAATAGCAAATAGTACACAACCAATAAAATTAATGACTCGTAATTTTATAATTGAAGTCATGGTTAAAGAAATTAATACGACAAAAGAAGCTAAATAGCCAAACCATTCTACCCAATCAAATGCCATAATAATATCCTATCAATAAGTGTCTTATTTTACATCATCTAAACGAATACGGCGATACACCTGAGGAGCATCATCAACCTGAGATGCCCCACAAATAATTGCTTGTTGAAGCGCACTTTCTGCTTCTTTAAATTGTGCTTCACTACGCACATGCACCATTGCAAGAGGACGTTCAGAACTGGCTTCTTCGCCCACAGCAATAAAGTCATTAAAGCCTACGGCAAAATCAATGGCATCGGACGCACGACGACGACCGCCACCCATTGAAACTACTGACATACCAATGGCTCGGGTATCCATAGAGTGCACAATGCCTGATTGAGAAGCATACACAGGGCGAATAATATCCGCTTTTGCCAGATACTGATCGTAATTTTCAACAAAATCTGCTGGACCTCCTAAAGCCGTGACCATTTTAGCAAAGACTTCAGCAGCTTTACCATTATCTAAAACAGCTTGTAATTGTTTACGAGCATCAGGAATATCACTGGCTAAACCACCGAGTACGAGCATTTCACTACACAGTTCCATAGTGACATCATGTAAACGTGGATTCACATTTTTACAAGTAAGATATTGCACGGCTTCTCGAACTTCTACAGCATTACCGGCACTGCTTGCCAAGACTTGATTCATATTGGTGAGCAAAGCAGTGGTTTTACAGCCCGCACCATTGGCAACATACACAATACTTTTTGCTAATGCCTCTGATTGCTCATAAGTGGGCATAAATGCACCACTGCCTGCTTTAACATCCATGAC